>JAIRWE010000084.1 GCA_031253365.1 Oscillospiraceae bacterium
AGCCGACAATCAACGGAATACGCGGTATGCACCCAAAGATAAGAGACCGATTCGACTTGACGCTTGAATGTATCCGCTTATGGTATATCGGGAGGGAAAGCCCCTTATTCGAGCATTTGGACAGATACGGCGGTTTCTTCCGACTGTTCGGAAACTTCCAAGGCTATGTGAGTTTCTTCCTGCTTGAAGACCTTGTTAGCGCGGATGGTTCTATCCTGTTCTGGCTTCCGTTTGACGGTTTCGACCAAACAAACCCGTTGCCCGCCACCATAACTGAATATCGGGAGTATATGAAAAACATAACCGCGTTTGCAATGGCGCGTAACGTGAGAATTGCTGAAACCGATAAAACGTTGAATAATGCCGAGTTTGTCGCCACCGCCGAGAAATTTATGTGGACATTCGCAAAGACTATGCCTCAATGCCCGCATGAGTATATTGTTCGCGGGAAAACCGCCGATGAAGATACATACCTTGCGATGTTTCGCACGATTGAGGCACGGGGCGAGTGGGGTACTTGGAACAATACGCCGCGGCAGTATCTCCACCCCGGCGACGGATATTATTACTGGAAGATGACAAACGATATACGGGAGAGCATCGTAATCAATCGGGCAAAAGAAACTGAAACGAGTGGTCTGGGATAGTTACGACTTGATTAAGCCGAAAGACGTGCGTTTTTAAGTTTTCCAAAAAAGCCAAGCGGGCGTCAGTCCCGCTTGGCTTTTTTAGCGATTTCGGATTACAGCACAATCCACATCGCCGGGCGAACGCCGTAACCGGGAACGGGCGGTTGCGCCGCCCGCCGCCCGCCGGCTTTGTCAACCCTTTTCGCGATTTTCGCCCTAACCGAACCTGCCCGTGATGTAATCGCTCGTTCTTTGGTCTTTCGGGTTCGAGAAGATTTCGGCGTTCGCGCCCTCTTCCACCAACCGCCCCGACAGCATAAACGCCACGCGGTCGGAAACGCGTCCCGCCTGCTGTATGTTGTGCGGGGAAACAACGATGGTGAGCCGCTCTTTCAGCTCCGTGAGCGAGTCCTCGATTTTCGCCGTCGATACGGGGTCCAGACCGGAGCAGGGTCTGTCCAAAAGGATTACCTCGGGCTTCAACGCCAGCACGCGCGCTATACATAAACGCTGCTGCTGCCCCCCCGACAGGCTTGAAGCCGGCGCGCGGAGCCTGTCTTTGACTTCGTCCCAGAGCGCGGCGGCGCGCAAAGCCCCTTCGACGGTTTCGGCGAGGACGCTTTTGTTCCTCACCTTCGCGAGGCGCGGCCCGTAGGCGATATTGTCGAAGATTGACATGGGCAGCGGCGCCGGAACGTCGAACACCATCCCCACCTTGCGGCGAAGCTCGCTCACGTCCACCTGCGGCGCGTACACGCTTTGCCCGTCAAGCAGTATGTCGCCGCGCGCCCTCGCGTCGGGCGACAGTTCGCTCAGCCGGTTTATCGCGCGCAAAAGCGTGGTAATCCCGCTGTTCGCCGGACCTATGACGGAGAAAATCTTGTTCGGCGGTATATTGAGATTAAGGGCGTGCAGCACCTGTTTTTCGCCGTAGTGGAAATCCAGGTCTTTCACGGTGATTTTGTTTTCGGAAACCGCCATTCGTCCGTCACCGCCCTTTTGTCGCCAAGCGGTCAATCAGCATATTCGCGGCGATGTTAATCAGAAAAATCAGTATAATCAAAACGGCGGCCGTGCCGTAGGCGTTGTCCATTGAAATCCCTTCGGAAGCCAGTATGTAAAAATGCACCGCCATCGTGCGCGCGGGCGCGAAAACGCCGTCCGGCATACGCAGCGCGGAACCGGCGGTCAGAACGACGGCGGCGGTTTCGGCGACGCTCCTGCCTATGCTTAGGATAATTCCGTTGGCTATCCCGCGCACGGCGGACGGGAACACCGCGCCGCGAATTGTCTGCCATTTGGTTCCGCCCAACGAAAAGCTCACCTCGCGGTATATGGTGGGGACGGAACGCACCGCCTCTTCCGACGTGCGTATTATCGTGGGGAGAATCATCACCGCCAGCGTCAGCCCCCCGGAAAGCACCGACCAGCCCAAGTTCAGATACATCACGAAAAAGATAAAGCCGAAAAGCCCGTACACGATTGACGGTATACCCGCGAGGGATTCCGCGCTGAAACGGATTATGCGCGTAACCGCGCCGTCGCGGGTGTATTCCGCGAGGTAAAAGGCGGTTCCCATGCCGAATGGCGTCGCGAGCAGCACCGCCAGCGCGGTTACGAGCAGCGTGCCGACGATGGGGGAGGCGATGCCGCCTTCCCGCCCCATTCTGCGCGGTATTTCGGTGAGGAAGCCCGCGTTGATTACGGGCAGCCCCTTATACAGTATGAACACGACGATGGACACGAGCACCGCCATTATCGAAAGCGCGACCGCCCAAACAAAAACCTTGATAACCCTTTCGGCGGCGCGCGGGCTTAAAGACAGCCGCGTTGATTTCACTTCGTTTTCCTCCGGACGACATACTGGGCGGATATGTTAAGCGCCATGATAATGACGAACAAAACTATTCCGGTGGCGAAAAGCGCCTGGCGGTGTTCTTCGGAAGCGTAGCCCATCTCTATGCCTATGTTCGTGGTGAGGGTTCGGACGGGGTCGAGCAGCGAGCTTGGAACGGCGACGCTGTTCCCGAGTACCATTATGACCGCCATCGTTTCGCCGACGGCGCGCCCTATCCCGAGAATGACCGCGGCGACAATCCCGGATTTCGCCGCGGGGAGCTGTACGGAGCGGATTGCCTGCCAGTGCGTCATGCCGAGCGCCAGCGCGCCTTCTTTGTATTGGCGGGGCAGCGCGAGCAGCGACACTTCCGAAATGCTGATGACCGTGGGTAAAATCATAATCGCGAGAATCACGGAACCCGCCAGTATGCTGAGCCCCGGCCCGCCCAAGTACGCGCGGATTGCGGGTACGACGAACAAAAGCCCCCAAAATCCGTATACCACCGACGGGATTCCCGCTAACAGCTGAATGGCGGGTCTGAATATGTTCCTCATTTTGACGGGGGCGAATTCCGTCAGGAAAACGCTGCAGCAAATCCCCGCCGGAACGCCGATTACCGCCGCGCCCGCCGTGACGGACACCGAGCCGATTATCATGGGGAAAACGCCGTATTTGCCCTGCCCGGGCGCCCAGTCCATGCCGAAGATAAAGTCAAACAGCCCCACCTTGGCTATCAGGGGCGCGCCCTTTATAAATATGAACGCCGTGATAAGCGCCAGCGCGGATATGGAGGAAAGCGCCAGCGCGAAGAAGAGCCGTTCCGGCAAGTCGCCTTTAAGTTTTCTCACCCGCGCACCCCACTGTAATAAGAAATAAGCCCCTCTTCGGTCAATATCCGCTGACCGGCTTCCGAAAGCGCGAATTCGACGAAGAGAGCCGCCGTCCCCGTAAGCTCCCCGTCCGTGACCAGCAGGAAAGGTCTGTACAAGGTGTATTCGCCGTTCAGAACGCTTTCGCGCGTGGGGGGGACGCCGTCCAAACTCAACGCCTTAACCGGCTTTAAGCCGGTTTGGTTTTCCGCCAGCCCGAGCGAAACGAACCCGACCGCGCCGGGGTCGTCCGAAACGAGCTGCCGAACCGCCCCGTTGGAATTTTGGATAATCGCCCGCGCCGTAACCGCCTCGCCGTTCATTACGAGTTCCTCAAAAGCCGCCCTCGTCCCGGAACCTTCCTCGCGGGAAATTACGTGGATTTTGCCTTTCGCGCCGCCCACTTCGCTCCAATCGGTGATTTTGCGGGTATAAATGTCGCGGACTTGCGCCCCGGTGAGGTTGTTTACGGGGTTGTTCGGGTGGACGATGAGGGCTAAGGCGTCTTTCGCTATAACTATGGATTGCAGCCCGCTTTCCTTCTCGCTGAGTTCGCGCGAGGACATCCCTATGCCCGCCGCGCCGCTTTCGACGGCGGTAATCCCCGCCGACGAGCCGCCGCCCTGTATGTCAATCGCCCCTTCGGGATAAAGGCGGGAAAATTCTTCCGCCAGTATTTCGACGTAAGGCTGAACCGAAGTCGAGCCGGCGACGACGACGCTTTTTTCGGCTTTGGCGCACGAGGGCAGGCAAAGCGCGAAAGCGGCGGCAGTCGCGGCGCGGATGAACCGTAATCGCCGCTTGCAAGCCATAAGGCAACCTCCGAAAATCTCTACCCGAATCGCCCCGTGATGTAATCCTCGGTGCGCTTGTCCTTCGGCGCGTAGAACATATCGGCAGTCGGCGAGAATTCGACCAGCCTGCCCACCTTATCGCCGTCTATCATAAAAAACGCCGCCATATCTGACACCCTTACCGCCTGTTCCATGTTGTGGGTGACGAGTATGATGGTGTATTCACGCGACAGTTCGAGCATAAGCTCCTCAATTTTCATTGTGGATTCAGGGTCCAGCGCGCTGCACGATTCGTCCATCAGTATGACTTCGGGGTTGACCGCGAGGGCGCGCGCGATACACAGCCGCTGCTGCTGCCCGGCGGAAAGCCCCTGCCCGGGCTTTTTGAGGGAATCCTTCACCTCGTCCCAGAGCGCCGCCAGCCTTAAACACCTTTCGGCTGTCATTTCAAGCTCGGCGCGGCTTTTCACCCCGTGGTTGCGCGTTCCTATGACGACGTTCTCAAAAACGCTCATCGGGAATACGTTGGGCTTTTGGAACACCATGCCCACGCGCCTTCGCAGCGCCGTAACGTCCGTGCCTTCGGCGTAAATCGGCAGTTCGTCGATAAAAGCCCCGCCTTCCGTCCGCGCGTAGGGTATAAGGTCGTTCATGCGGTTGAAAAGGCGCAGGAAAGAGGACTTTCCGCACCCGGACGGACCGATGACCGCCGTTATGGAGCGTTCGGGTATTTGCGCCGTTATGTCCCCCAAAGCGCGCGTTCCGCCGTAATAAAGGTTGATTGCTTCGGCTTTGAGCTTAGGCTTTTCCCCCACTTTTAAGAACCCCTTTATTCTTCCGCCGTTTTGACCCCGGCGAGAGGATTGCTGTTAATCGCCCGCTTGACCTGCTCGTTTGAAACGTGCGTGTAAATCTGCGTCGTCCCGAGGTTCTCGTGACCGAGGACGTCTTTCAAAACGCGAACGTCCACGCCGTTCCTGTACATGAGCGTGGCGGCGGTGTGCCGCAGCTTATGCACCGAGAAGCCCAGCCCGTCCAGCCCGCACAGCTTTAATTTCTCCGTTACAATCTGTTCGACGCGCCGCGCCGATATGCGCGTCAGCCGATTGCTTAAAAACATCGCCTTCTCGCGGGCGGCGTCGGGGGTTTTTTCCAACGCCTTTTCGCGGGCTTTTTCGTATTTCGCGTATGCCCGCGCGCAGGCGCCGTTGAGATAGATAACCCTTTCCTTGCTGCCTTTGCCCGTCACCTTCACGTAGCGGACCGTCTGCCCGTTTTCGTCCTCTTCTTTATAATCCTGCACGTTCAGCCCCACGAGTTCGCTCAGCCGCATCCCGCAGTTGAGGAAAAACGTCGTAATGCAGTAATCGCGCGTGGGCGCGAAGCCCTTTCCCGCGCACGCCGAAAGCAGCCCCGACGCTTGTTCGAGCGTGAGATGCTTGGGCAAAGGCGAGCGAACGCCCGGCATTTCGAGATTTTGCGCGGGGCTGACTTCAAACCAGTGTTTGTTGTTCGTAAGGTATTTGTAAAACTGCCGCAGAGCCACCGCGCGCCGCGAACGCGCCTTCGGGGAGTTGCGGCGTTCGGACGACAGGAAATGCAGAAATTCCAGAATATCGTAAAGCCCGACGTTCTTCACACATTCGGCGGTAACGTCGAGTACCTCGATTTCCTCAAAAGGAACGTCCCTCGCCGCCCCGCGCTTGATTTTCATAAACCGCAGGAAGGATTTCAGGTCGTTGCAGTAACTCGCGACGGTGTTTTCGGAACGCCCCCTTATCGTCGCCATATAGTCGAGGAATTCCCGCACGAAGGAGGGAACGGCGTTTCTGTCGTACATAGAGGCAACCTCCGAATTTTTACGTCGCGGGCAAGCCGCGGGACGGGCAAGCCCGTCCCCTGCGCGTGGAAACGCCCGGACTTGAACCGGGGACCCCCTGCATGTCAAGCAGGTACTCTAACCGGCTGAGCTACGCTTCCCCTTACAGAAGAATTTCGCACAGTTCGCCCAACGCCCGCGGGAAGGCGCCTTGGGTGTCGCTCGCCGCGAAAATCGTCCTGTCGGCGGCGAACCCCAGCTTTTCCGCCACGAACGGCGTGTCCGTGATGAGATAGAATTCCCACCCGTAAACGCCGCTTTGATGCCCGATGACCTCGCGAAGCTGGTCGTAGGTGTGTTTTCTGCTGGCGTTGTCCTTCCCGAAAGCGATGATTACGAAGATAATCCTCCCCGGGATTTCGTGTTCGGGCGTGCCGCGATAGCGTTCGCCGACCGCGTCAATCAGCCCCGCCGCGGAATCAATCAAGGCAAGCTCACAACCGCTCTCGGCGGAAAACAGCTTCTTCGCGCTCAGCTTCTCCACGGGGAGATTTTCGCACACTTTCTTATAATTCGCCCCGTCGGCGCCGAACGAGCAGACGGTAAACCGAACCTCGCGCGGGATGTCCTTGATGACCTTGAGCTTTTCCCCCGTGAGCTTCGCCGCTTCGACAAAATCGTTTGCGGGGATATTCCCGCTGTAAATCGCGATGACCTCAGTCAAATTCTCTTTCATTATAAAGCACCTCAAACAAAACGCGCCGCCGACCGTACTTAGAATTATACCAAAAGCTAAGGTGAAATGCAAGGACATTTCGATAATATTTTAAAATAACCCCCCTTCGTGTCACTTTTCGGGTCGTGTATGTGTTAAAATGATGTGACCCATAAAAAGAATGAGAAGCGTTCCTAAATATGGTATAATGAGTTTACTACTAAAACATTAAACCAAAGGAGAACTTCTCATGAAAGTAATTATAGCACGAAAAGCCCGTCAACGTCAAGCATTTGTTAAATGTGCGTTGAAAAAG
>JAIRWE010000119.1 GCA_031253365.1 Oscillospiraceae bacterium
TAAGCCCTCCTTTGCTCCCGCCGCGCCCGCGACCGCTTCGGCGACCGCGTCGGCGACGCTCCTGTCGAGCGCCGACGGGATAACGTACTGCGGACAAAGTTCCCCGTCGCCGACCAAACCCGCGATTGCGCGCGCGGCGGCGATTTTCATTTCCTCGGTAATCTTCCTTGCGCGGACGGACAGCGCGCCCTTAAAAATCCCCGGGAACACAAGCACGTTGTTAATCTGGTTCGGGAAATCGCTCCTGCCCGTTCCCACGATGAACGCGCCCGCTTCAAGCGCGTCCGACGGCAGGATTTCGGGGTCGGGATTGGACATCGCGAACACGATTGCCTTATCCGCCATTGAACGCACCATGTCCCGCGTCACCAAATCCGGCTTTGAAACGCCGATGAACACGTCGGCGCCCTTCAAAGCCTGCTCAATTCCGCCCTTTACGCCGTTCTTGTTGGTTTCCGCGGCGAGGGAGGCGTACATCGCGTTCGAATAGCTTTTATCCTTTGACAGTATACCGCCGCTGTTAAGCAAAATAATGTCCCCCGCCCCCATTGAGCGCAAAAGGCGCGAAACGGCGGTTCCCGCCGCACCCGCGCCGCTGATTACGACGGTGACGTCGCCGATGCGCTTACCCGCCAATTTCAGCGCGTTAATAAGCGCGGCGGCGACCACGACGGCGGTTCCGTGCTGGTCGTCGTGAAAAACGGGTATGTCAAGGCTTTCGACTAATCTGCGTTCTATTTCAAAGCAGCGGGGCGCAGAAATATCCTCAAGGTTAATTCCGCCGAAACTGCCGGAAATAAGCTCGACCGTCCGCACGATTTCATCGACGTCGTTACTGTTTATACAAACGGGGAAAGCGTCAACCCCCGCGAATTCCTTGAACAGGCAACATTTTCCCTCCATGACGGGCATACCCGCCAAAGCGCCTATGTTCCCCAGCCCCAGCACCGCGCTCCCGTCCGTTATGACCGCCACGAGGTTCCGCCGACGGGTCAGGGAGAAGGAAAGCTCGGGTTCTCGCTGAATTTCAAGGCACGGGCGAGCCACCCCCGGGGTATAAGCCAGCGTCATATCCCGCCTGCTCTTCAAGGGGACGCGCGAAATCACCTCTATTTTCCCTTCCGCCTCGTAATGCAGTTTCAGCGCGTCTTCCGCGAGCGTATGCCCGTCAACGGGTTCTTTCATACATTCACTTCCTTATTTGGATATTATTCTTTGCAACGACGCCTCCGGCGTGAGCGCGGTTCCCAAGGGGGTGGGATAGTGGTTGTAAAAACCGTGAAAATCCGAACCGCCGGTAGTAATCAGATTATAATTATCCGCTATGGCGACCAGGCGTTCCTTGTCGCCGTCTTTGGCGCTGCCGTGCCACACCTCCACGCCGTCGATGTCCCCGGAAGCCGCCAATTCCTCAAGCAAATCGAAATTGTCGTAAACCCTCGGATGCGCCAAGACCGCCATTCCCCCCGCCGAATGTACAAGCTGCAACACGAACTTCACCTCCGGGTACTCGTCAACCTCGCTTTGGACTATATCGGAACAAAGCCCCGTTTTCGCGCCGAACAGCCCGTTATAGATGTCCCCGTACAAATTGGTGGTGTAACCGTAATCCATAAGCGCGTGCATTATGTGGCATTTGTAGACGGCCTTGCTCCCCGCCGCGTATTTGGCGATGTTTTCAAGCGTTATGGGATATTCCTCTATTACCTTCATCGCCATTTTTTTGCCGCGAATCTTCCGGGACTCGCTGGTACGCAGGCACAAGCCTTCAAGACGGTCGGGCTTTTTGGGATTATAGCAGATAATATGCGCCTTCGCCCCCCTTTTGCCGTCAAAGGCGGAAAATTCAACAGCCGGAATCATATGTATCCCGTAACGCTGTCCGAGAACCGTCGCCCTCGATACGGACGAAAGCGTGTCGTGGTCGGTTATCGCCAGGCAGTCCAATCCCTTGCGCTTTGCCTGCGCTATAACCTCCTCTATTCCGAGCGAACCGTCGGATAGTGTGGTGTGGCAGTGTAGGTCTGCTTTCATACATCCCCCAAAAATGTTTGTTAATCGGGCTTCTCCGGGAACCCCGTCATGTCGCGCCGTCGTCTTTCCTTATTTGCGCCCGCCTGATTTTTCCGCTGATTGTTTTCGGAAGTTCGGGAATAAACTCGATTATGCGCGGGTATTTGTAGGGCGCGGTGTTCTTTTTCACGTGTTCCTGCAATTCCCTGACCAACGCGTCGCTCGGCTCATAGCCCTTCGTAAGCACGATTGTCGCCTTCACGACCCGCCCTCTTATCGGGTCGGGCGCGCCGGTGACGGCACATTCCAGCACGGCGGGGTGGGTGACGAGAACGCTTTCGATTTCAAAAGGTCCTATGCGGTACCCCGACGCCTTGATTAAGTCGTCGTTGCGCCCCACATACCAAAAGTACCCGTCCTCGTCGCGGTAAGCGGTGTCGCCCGTGTGGTAAATTCCGTCGCGCCAAACGCTGTCGGTAAGCTCGTCGTTCTTGTAATAGCCGCCGAACATACCGTCCGCGCCCCTTTCGCAACGAATGACAATCTCGCCCACTTCGCCCGCGGGGATTGAGTTCCCGTCGTCGTCGACTATATCCGCGTTATAAAGGGGAACGGGCTTGCCCATGGAACCCGGCTTCGGGCGCATACCCGCCAGATTAGCGACCATGACGACGCTTTCGGTTTGACCGAACCCTTCCATAAGCTCCAACCCCGTGAATTCCTTCCAACGCTCGAAAACCTCGGGATTGAGCGCTTCACCCGCTATCGCGCAGTATTTTAAGCTCGACAAATCATAATTTTCCGCGCCGCCCTTTATGAAAAATCTGAACATGGTGGGGGGGGCGCAAAACGACGTGATTTTACAGTCCTGTATTATTCGCAAAACGTCGGCGGGTATGAATTTATCAAAATCGTATACGAAAACGCAGGCGCCCAGTGCCATTTGCCCGTACAGCTTGCCCCATGCGGACTTCGCCCAGCCGGTGTCGGCGACGGTCAGGTGAATACCGTCCGGCTGTACGTTCTGCCAGTGCGCCGCAGTCAGAATATGTGCCAGCGCGTAGCGAAAGTCGTGCGTGACCATCTTGGGATAGCCCGTCGTGCCGGAAGTGAAATAAAGCAGCATCATGTCGCGGCAACGGGTTTCAACGCGTTCAAACACATCGGGCTGTTCCTCGACGAGGGCGTCAAGGTCGTGAAACCCGTCGGGGACGTTTCCGTTCGCGTTGACGATAAACTTGACTTTCAGCTTGTTCCCCGTTTCGGCGTCGGCGTCGTTTATGCGCGCGGCGATTTCGGGGTTGTCGCCCGTGGCGATTATCCCCGCGACGTCCGCCTGCGCGAAGCGGTAGACAAAATCATGGGCGGTCAGCAAATGCGTGGCGGGAATGGCGACGACCCCCATCTTGTGAAGGGCGGTTATCGCGTACCAAAACTGGTGGTTACGCTTCATGACAAGCATAACCTTGTCGCCTTTTTTTATGCCGCTTTTGCTCAAAAGGTTGGCCGCCCTGCTCGAAAACGCGGACAGTTCCCCGTAGGACACGATTTTCCTGCCGCCCGCGACGCTCGCCCACATGACAGCCTTCCTGTCCGGTTCAAGCGCGGCGAATTTATCTATGATGTCGTAAGCGAAATTGAAGTCGTCGGGACAGTTGATTTCAAACCTGTTCAATATCCCGTCCCCGCCGAACCCTTCCGTGACGAATTTTTTGTAATAACCGTTGATTTGTTCAGCCATAGGCAACCTCAGAACACCCCCTTTGTCAGTGTCAAATCAGCACCGCGAGAAATTTACACTCCCGCCCGCCCACCGCGACCATTCCGTGCGGGGTTTTGCTGTCGTAATAAACGCAGTCGCCTTCTTCAAGAATTTCCTCGTGTTCGCCGATGACGAATTTCAACTTGCCGGAAATAATCAAATCCATCTCCTGCCCGTCGTGAACGGACATCACGACCTCCGACCGCTCGTCCCCGTCGTAGGGCGCCAACACCATGAGCGGCTCGATTTTCTTGTGTTTGAACAGATAGGCGAGGTGCGTATACGCGAAGCCCTCGCGCCGTTCGATGGGCAAACCCTTGCCGTTTCTCACAACCGAGTATTTTTTCAGGGTGGGGGTGCGCCCCGTAAGCAGTTCAATCAATTCCACGCCCAGAGCGCCGGCACATTCGTTAAGGAACGAAAGCGAAAAATCCTTCTCCCCGTTTTCAAGGGAAAGATACTCGTTTAAGTCCGTGTTGGTCTTTTCCGCCATCGTATCGGCGCCGATGTCAAGATATTCCCGCGTGGCTTTAAGGCGCAGCGAAACGTCCGTGATGTTATAATCCATTGTCGCTTCCTTTCGTCATTTGGCGCCTCGCGTCAGGGCTTTCGCCACTTCGGGGTATTTGAATTCGCCGGTTCGCCTGTCAAGTATTCCGAAGCCGTCGCTCGTCGCCGTGGTGAGCCCCATATACCCGTTATCCCACCAAAAGCAGGCGATTCCTTTTTTTCTTGCCTGTTTCGTGTAATATTCCGCCCATTCGCTCCTCGCGCCCGTGTTGTTGTCTTTGTTAAGCGCGCCCATTTCGCCGATAATTACGGGCGTTCCTTTTTTTACGAAGGTTTCGTAAGCGCGGTTCAACACGTTGTCTATATCCCGCGTGTCGCCGGGGTTGTCCTTGCTCCACGTCTTTAAGGGGCTGTTTTGGTTCAGCGCGAAGTTATACGGGGTATAAGCGTGGATTGAAACGATGATTTTATCCTTCCCGCCGGGGTCGTTCGGGAGCGTCAGCCCGTTCATCGCCGCCGCCTCCGCCGACGCCGCGTAAGTCGGAATCATCAGTACGCGCCGGGCGTTATTGCCGCCCGAAGCCCTTACCGTATCCACAAAAAGCTGATTAAGCCTGTTGAGATTCTTGTGTTCGGCGGCGGTTCCGCCCTGCCATTCCATGGAACTCCCCTCGACGCGCGGCTCGTTCAAGCCTTCAAATATAAGTTTCTCGCCGTAGCTTTTGAACTCGCCCGCAATCTGTTCCCATATTTTTTTGAACGCCTTTTCGGTTTCCTTCATTCCGGCGTCCGAGAGTTTGAAAAGGCTGTTGTCGTGGTGGGTGTTGAGAATGATATACATATCGTTCGCGGCGGCGTACCCCACGACTTCTTTCACGCGCGCCATCCACGCCTTGTCGATGTTATAGCCGCCGTCGACGTGATTATGCCATGAAACGGGGATTCTCACGGCGTTGAAACCCGCTTTCTTGAGCGCGTCGATGTTGGCTTTCGTGGTTTTGGGGTTCCCCCACGACGTTTCGGAACTGAGCCCCGAACCGCCCGTCGCGTCCAAGGTGTTTCCCAAATTCCAGCCGACCTTGATGTTTCCGGCTAACTGCGCCGCCGTAAGGTTTTTGCTTATTTGCGCCGCTTTCTTTACCGTGACGGTAAAGCTCCTCGTCCGCGTGCCGAACGAGGCGGTTATTTTGGTTTTGCCCGCGCTTTTCCCCGTGACGACGCCTTTTGAGCTGACTGACGCGATTTTCGTGTCGGCGCTTGACCATTTGACCTTTTCGGTGTTCTTGCCCAAAAGGGCGCAGGACAGCGTTTCGCCGATTTCGATTGCGGATTTGGCGTACTTTATGCGGTTGCGCTGAACGGTAACCGCGCATTTATAGCTTTTGCCGCCGCTTTTCGCGGTAATCACTGCCTTCCCGTTTGCCGCCGCCGTCACCTTTCCGGTCGTTTTTGAAACGGCCGCGACCTTACTGTCCGAGCTGCTCCATGTTACCGAAGCCTCCGCGTCGCTTAGTTTAAGCGCGTAGGTTTCCCCCGGGACGAGCGTCCTTGAGGTTTTGTTGAGTTTCGGCTGCGCCGCCGCCGGAACTGCGAAAAGCGCCGCCGCCGCTAACGCAAGGAATAAAGACAGAAGCCTGCGTTTCATAGTATCAATACCCTCCGTAATTCAATTTCTCGTGCCGCCTTCGCTTTTTTCGGCGACCGCCTTATTTTGCCGCGTTTATGACGGCGTCGAAAGCGTCCTTCTTGGGCTTATCCGGCGCGGAGAACAAAAGCGGTTTATACGTCCCCCTCCATGAAACGCCGTCGTGAATCCCCCAGAACGTCACGCCCGTTATGTTCGCGCCGCCCTTTTTCTTTTCGACCAGCATTTTAAACAAATCGCCGTAATACTTCGCGAAGTCCGCCTCGGACTTTTTCGGTCCGCTGTAATACGCGCCGTTGAGCGTAACGTCAAGCTCGGTAATCTGAATCTCGTACCCTTCTTTGGCGAACGCGTCAATCGTGGAACCGATTTTGCTTACGGAGGGATAGCCGACGTCAAGGTGCGACTGCATCCCCACGCCGTCGCAGTATTTGCCTTTTTTGTTGATTTCGCCGATTAAGCTGATAATCGCGGCGGTTTTTTCATAGGTGTTGTAATCGTTGTAAAAAAGGCTCACCGTGTCGCGTTTTTTCAGACTGACAAGTTCTTCGTGCGCGTACTTAAACGCGCTCGCGACATAAGACGCGTCGCCGTATATTTTCTGCCAGCCGCCCTGACCGTTGTTGTGCAGGTGTTCGTTCACCACGTCCCACGCGTAAACGGTATCGCCGTAAGGACCTTCGTAAACGTGCCTTATAACGGTCTTGATATACATTTCCATGCGTTTGTCCATGACCGCTTTTGAAACGTAGCTCCCCGAATTGTTATAGTCCGCCTTAAAGAACCAGTCCGGCGTCTGGCTGTGCCAAACAAGCGTGTGGAAACGGACGGAGAGATTGTTATCGGCGGCGATTTTCAAAAAGTCGTCAATCTTGCCGAAATTGATTGTGGGTACATGGGTTTCCTTAAACCCGTCGGGGATGACGTACCCGTTCTTCTTCGCTTCCGCCGCGGTTATGCGGACGGAACTCAGCAACGCTTGGGGCTTCATCTCGTTTTCGGCGGTTATGCTGTTGTAATGCTTCTTTACGGATTTCAGCGCGTCGGCGTTTTTAAGGCTGCTTACCGCTTCCCTCCCCGAGGTGTACGCCGCCGTGCCGACATACCCGAAAATCGACGCGTATGCCCCTTTCAGCGTACTCGCGGAAGCCTTCGCCGCTTTCTTTACCGTGACGGTGAAGCTCCTCGTCCGCGTACCGAACGAGACGGTAATTTTGGTTTTGCCCGCGCTTTTCCCCGTGACGACGCCCTTTGAGCTGACTGACGCGATTTTCGTGTCGGCGCTTGACCATTTGACCTTTTCGGTGTTCTTGCCCAAAAGGGCGCAAGACAGCGTTTCGCCGGTTTCGATTGTGGATTTGGCGTATTTTACGCGATTGCGCTGAACCGTAATCGCGCATTTATAGCTTTTGCCGCCGCTTTTCGCGGTAATCACTGCCTTCCCGTTTGCCGCCGCCGTCACCTTTCCGGTTTTTGAAACGGTCGCGACCTTACTGTCCGAGCTGCTCCACGTTACCGAAGCCGCCGCGTTGCTTAGTTTAAGCGCGTAGGTTTCCCCCGGGACGAGCGTCCTTGAGGTTTTGTTGAGTTTCGGCTGCGCAGCCGCCGCCGAAACGGCGAAAAACGCCGCCGCCGTAAGTGCCAGAGCGAACGCCGTGCCTAACGATAAAATCCTGCGTTTCATGCCTTTTCTCCTTGCTAATTCATAAATTCGCCCGTGTACTCCAAAAGCGTCACGGTTATCACCCCTTCGGTCACTTTGAACCGCGAAATGCACTGCGCGTCGTTGCCCTTAATCTTAATCTCGATTGTCAGTTCCGTTTCGCCGTCGGAAACGGTCTTGCTCTTCAATTTATACTTCATGGCGCCGAGAAGCGCCTCGACGTTGCTTTCGGCGGTTTCGGCGTAACGGACTATCAGCAGATAGTTCCTGCGCTCTTTTTTCGCGACGGTCAGAACGATGTATAAAATCGCGATAAACGCGGTTCCCACGAACGCCGCCGCGAACAGCCCCGCGCCGCAGGTAATTCCCGCCGCGACGGACCAGAACAAAAAGCCCAAATCCAGCGGGTCTTTAATCGCGGTTCTGAAACGGACGATGGACAGCGCGCCCACCATTCCGAGGGAAAGGACGATGTTGGCGCTGATGGTCATTATGATAAGCGCGGTCATAACCGTTATCAAAACGAGCAGAATATTGAAATTGTCGCTGTAAACAATCCCCGAGTAAAGATAGCGATAAATAAAATATATCACAAACCCGCAAACCGCCGCGCACGCGAGGGAAGCGAGAATGTTGGACGGCGACAGACTTTGGACAACCGAGGAAACCCCCAGCCCGTCCGTTATGGCGTTTATAATCTCATTTGCGGAAACCATCAGATTCATTTATCGAACCCCCCATTTTTTGTTCACGCACAGCACATACTTTGAAACCGCTTCGCGCGTCAGCGGAAACCCTGAAAACAAGTCGGCAATATGCGACGGCATGAACCCGCCGTATTTTATTTCCATGATTGCGCGCCCTTCCAAAACCTGCGTATACCGCGCCTTGAACATATCGAACGTGTCGCGGCAGGTTGAAAGCCCCGTGTCAAAGGTTACGCGGACATTCCCCGCGCCGTAAACCCACGCCCGCCGAAAATAATCGACGAGGACGACGGGACGCGAGCGCGTGAGTTTTTCGGAAATCATCAGCTCTTCCATAGCCAAGGGGACGGGATTTTCGCCCGGCTTCATAAAGGAAAAATCTCCCCTCAGGATTGAATCGTACTGTTGCGGCGTAAGCGGCGCGGAAACCTTTGAAATATATTCGCCGTCTTTGTACTTTATTTCAAGGCGAAGCGTTTCGGGTTTAAGGCGATAAGCGCGGACGCGGAATTTCCTGCGGCGACCGATTCCCGCCAACTTGTCGTAATAGGCGGAACGGTACACGTCGTCAAGATACAGCGACGTTACGCGGTACGAGCCGCCCGGCGAGTTCGCGTCCGGTTTCATCACGGGGCGAAGCCGGCTTTCGAGCGACTCGCAGACGGCTAACGGAAGGATGTATTTAAGTTCGTGCCGCAAGCGGCGTTCGTTGTACGGCATAGCCCCCCCTTGTTCGTTAAAAATCCGAAACACCCGATACGAGTTAAATTATATCATACAAGTTCGTAAAATTCAATATGCGAAAAAAATAAAAAAACATCTCACAATATTGTAACAGAATTGTAACCATTTTCCCAGCAAAATATGATATAATACACGCTGTGAACAGTTACGGCAACGAACCTCAAAAGGAGAAACGCCATGAAACCTTTTATCGGCGACGACTTTCTGTTATCCACAAAAACCGCCGAAATCCTCTACCGCGACTACGCCGCGAAAATGCCCGTTTTCGATTATCACTGCCACGTAAGCCCCGAAGAAATCGCAAACGACAGGGCGTTCGACAACATTTCGCAGATATGGCTTTCCGGCGACCATTACAAATGGCGGCTCATGCGGGCGTGCGGGAGCGAGGAAAAATACGTTACGGGGGACGCCCCCGATTTTGAGAAATTCCGCGCCTTCGCGGCGGCGTTGCCGCGTGCCGCGGGGAATCCCGTTTATCACTGGGCGCACCTTGAATTAAAGCGTTATTTTGACTGCGACCTTGTTATTTCCCCCGAAACCGCCGGCGAAATCTGGGAATTGTGCAACGAGAAACTGCGCGGCGGTCTTACCGCGAGAAAAATCATAAAGGCGTCGAACGTTACGGCAATCTGTACGACCGACGACCCCGCCGATTCGCTTGAATGGCACGTTCAAATGAAAAGCGACGCGGACTTTGACACGGACGTTCGACCCGCTTTCCGACCCGACAGGGCGTTCAACGCGGAAAAACCCGATTTTCGCGAGTATATGGGAACGCTCGGAAAAGCGGCGGGTATCCCCATAAAAACGCTTGACGACGTTTACGGCGCCCTGAAAAACCGAATGGATTTTTTCCATAAAAACGGCTGCCGAATATCCGACCACGGGCTTGATTATATGTTCCGGCGCGAAAACGAGGAAACGGCGGGGAAGGCTTTCTTAAAGGCGATGAACGGCAAAACGCTGTCATTGGAGGAAAACGAGTGTTATAAAACCGCGCTCTTGTTTTTCTGCGGGAAAGAGTATCACAGGCGAAAATGGGCGATGCAGTTGCATTTCAACGTGGTCAGGAGCGTGAATACAGCGATGTTCCGCACGCTCGGAGCCGATACGGGCTTCGACTGTATCCGCGCCGGCGGCGGCGGCGACGGGCTGATACGGTTCTTGGACGCGCTCGCCGTCGAAAACCGTCTGCCGAAAACGGTTTTGTACTCTCTCGAACCGTCCGACAGTATGCTTCTCGCCACCATAGCGGGGTGCTTTCACGAGGCGGGCGTTCCGTCGAAGGTTCGGTTGGGCGCCGCGTGGTGGTTCAACGACACGAAAGCGGGTATCATAAAGCAACTTACCGCCTTCGCCGACACCGGCGTCCTGGGGAATTTCACGGGGATGCTCACCGATTCGCGGAGCTTTTTAAGCTATACGCGCCATGAGTATTTCCGCAGAATTCTGTGCGATATGTTGGGCGGTTGGGCGGAAAACGGCGAATATCCCGCCGATACGGAAGCCCTCGGCAGGATGGTAAGCGATATTTCTTATAACAACGCCTTGGAATATTTTTTGGGCGATTCCCGAAATTCCCCTTCTTTTCGATAAATAATGTATGTAAATATGTTTAGGTTTACATTTGCCGCGTTGACAGGGCGATAATCAAATTCTCGTTATCGTCGCTCGCGGCGATGTTTTTCTTGATAACCCCGCATCTTTCGCATCTGTAAACAATCTGCCGCCCTTTTTTGTTCAGTTCCAGCCCAAGCGGACGCATAACGCCCCCGCAACCGCTTTCCCTGTCGCCGGGATTGTCGTCGAGATGCACGGAACAAAGGCAGGCGCTGCAATGGTCGCGTGATGTATACCCCGAAGGGTTTACATTCGTGCCGCAAACCGCGCAGGCGAACCCCTCGTCTATAACGGTGAATTTTCTGCTCATATTCGGCGACCTCCGAAAACAGGTGTGGACAAATCCGTAAAATCATGTTAAAATAAAGGGCGACTGTTATGGTCTTTCGCAACCGCGTTTACGGAGAGTGTAAAGATGAAAGGTTTCGCCGAACTCGAAAAAATGCTTGACGACAAGCAATTCAAACTTCTGCACGACGAATTCGTCGACGACAACCCCGCCGACATAGCGGGGCTGCTTGAAGCCGTTCCGATTGAAAAAGCCGTGCTTTTGTTCCGTATGTTGCCCAAAGACGCGGCGGCGGAGGTTTTCGCGAATTTGTTCTCGGACGTTCAGCAGGCGTTGATAGGGCAGTTGTCCGACAAGGAGATATTCAACGTAATCGAAGAGCTGTTCCTTGACGACGCGACGGACTTCATAGAG
>JAIRWE010000056.1 GCA_031253365.1 Oscillospiraceae bacterium
TTTCGTCAGACAAGGCAATTTTGACGATAATATCCGCGATATTTGAGGAAAAATTAACGCAGTATGACGGAAAATCAGCCGAAAAGACATTGCGATTTAGTTTCGCAAGAGGTCTATTAAATCTTAGCCTTGTGCCGCCCGTAACGCAACCCGCTTATGTCGATTTCGGATTTGCCGTACACGGCGAGTTCCGCGAGCGTTTTGCCCACCGCGGGAGAGATGCCGAAGCCGTGCCCCGAAAACGCGCAAGCTATGATAAGGCCGGGCGCCTCTTCCGCGAAATCCAAGACGGGTACGTGGTCGGCGCACTCGTCAATCCACCCCGCCCAGGTACGCACGATTTTCACCCGGGCGAGCGCGGGGATATAGTTTATTATGCCCCGGCACACGCAGGGCGCGGTAATGGGGACGTTCACGGGGCGTTCGTGTTCCGAGGTGTACTCGTCAATCCCGGAGGAGCCGCCGAACACAAAAGAGCCGTGGGCGCTTTGGTGACCGTAAAAATCCGCTTCCGCCGTGCCGAGCATCTGTTCAAACATCGGCGGCTGAATCTCCGTTACCAACGCTTCCAGCAAAACCCGCCGCATGGGTACGTCCAAACCGAGTTTGTTCAATACGGGGCGGCTTTCAACCCCCGCCGCCAAAATAATCGTTTCGGCTTCGTAGACATTCCCGGCGACGGTGATAACCGCGCGCGCGCGCCCCTTGACTTTTCGGATTTCCGCCGCTTTTTCGCCAGTGACGAAACGCGCCCCCGAACGGCGCGCGCTCTTGTAAAAGGCGAGCGTCGTCAGCATCGGGTTGGCGTGACCGTCCGTGGGACACCAACTCGCGCCGATTATTTCCTCCGAAAGGTAAGGATTGACAGTCCGCACCCCGTCGCCGTCAACCATATCGACCTTCAAGCCGCATTTACGCGCGCGTTCGGTCAGCCCCTCCAAAATTTTTAAGTGCGCGGGGGTTTTGGCAAGCCGCAAATTCCCCTTTTTGCAA
Organism: Oscillospiraceae bacterium; assembly: GCA_031253365.1. Classification (GTDB taxonomy): domain Bacteria; phylum Bacillota; class Clostridia; order Oscillospirales; family Ruminococcaceae; genus Ruminiclostridium_E. The sequence goes on from JAIRWE010000056.1 coordinate 994, forward strand.
TATTCCACGTTTGTGCCGAGTTCTTCGCTCAGACCGGGCCAAAGATTTTCGACGGCGTACATCGCCAGCGGCAATTCGCGGGGGTCCCGCCCGGACTGGCGAACGCCGCCGCCGTTTCGGGAAGAGCCGCCCTCCCCGATTTGCTTTTTTTCCAAAACCGTTACGGACACACCCTTTTTGCGCAGATAATAAGCCGCCGCGCATCCGATAACCCCGCCGCCGACAATCAAAACGTCGCAAGTGTTGCTCACAGCCCTCCGACTCCTTCCCATGTGGTATTGGCGAGCGCGCGCATTTCGACGGGGCGCGCGGGCGCGCGGGAAACTTCCGGTTCCTGTTCGTCCGGCGGGATGTTCAGCTGCTTCGCCATAATGCCCATAACCAACCGCCGGCACGTCTGCCCCTGGCAAAGGCCCATTCCCGCCCGCAGATAACGCCGCACCTCCGCCAAGGTGTACATACCGTCGTAAACCGCGCGGCGTATTTCCCCCTTGGTTATTTCCTCGCAGCGGCAAATAATCAGTCCGTCGTCCGGCGCGGGTTCAAATTCCCCGCCGACGGGGCTTCTGTCCGTGACCTTATCCATTCGCGAAATCCCCTTTCACAAAAAAGCGGGCGCGGTTCAAGTGCGACGAAGGCACCTTGATACTCAGCAGGCGCGTATTATCCAGCGCTTTCGCGTCGCGCACATCCACGACTTGGGCCGGACACAAGGCTTCGCCGCTTCGGCTCAGCGCCGTTCCTTTGTCCCCTTTTTGGGGGAGCGGAAAAAATTCGTAAGGAATGGTGACAAGAGCGTAGCCCGGTTCATAGTGCGGCTGAACCAAAAAAATCGCCTGCCCGGAACAAGCCGCGACGCACATTCCGCACGCCGAACAGCTCGCTTTCGGGTTCAAAACGGGCAGGGCGGTAATATCGTTCCCCACGTGAATACAGCCTTTCGGGCAGACGTCCTGACAAGGGTTGCAGGGTATGTTTTGCGTACATTCGATGACGGGATAGGTTTCGGACAGAGCGGAACAATCCCTGAACCCGGGAAAAGCCGAAAGCTCGTTTTCGTCTATATACCCCTTGCTCAAAAGCGCGCGGGAGAGCGGTATGCCTTCGTCGGTTTCGCTTTGTTCGGCGCCTTTCCTGCCCGGGGCGAACATACCGCGCCTGAGCTGAGCCAGCGAAGTCTCACATTCCTCAAAACGCGCCTTGAATTCGCCGTCCGGCATGAACCCTGCGGCGTTCGCCGCCGCCGCGCCCGAAATCCTGCCTTCTATCATGGCGGCGCTCGCCTCTTCAATTCCCGAAACGTCGCCCGCGGCGTATATGCCTTTTATGTCGGTTTCGCCGTATTCGTTCACCTTCGGAACGAAACCGCCTTTTTGGGGTTCGTTCACCATTCGGCAGCCCGCTTGACCCAAAAGCTGCGACATGGGCGAAAGCCCTACCGCCACGCAGACGGTGTCCGCCTCAAAGCACCGCTCGGTACCGGGAATCAATTCCCTCTTTGCGTCCGTTTCCCCGATTATGACATTTTCCACCTTGCCGTCGCCCTGTGCCTTTATTATGGTGTGGGAAAGATAAAACGGCACCCCGCAACGGGCGATTTTGGAGGCGTGAACGCCGTAACCGCCTATGGTTCGGGCGATGTCCGCGACGGCGACGACTTGACAGCCCGCCTGCAAAAGCTGATAGCTTACCACAAGACCCACATTCCCGCTGCCAAGCATAAGAACACGCTTCCCCGGCATAACGCCGTGCAGATTCATCAGCGTTTGAGCCGCTCCCGCGCCGATTACCCCCGGAAGGGTCCAGCCCTCAAAAGGCGTCATGTTCTCGCTTGCTCCGGTGGCGATTATAATGGCGTCGCTCTTCACCCGTTTTATTTTTTCCCCCTGCGATACGGCAAGCTCGCGGTTCCCGTAAACGGCGACCACGGCGGAATTTAACTCCGCCTTCACGCCGACGGCCCGCGCTTCCTCCAACAGTTCCCTGCCGATTTGAAACCCCCTGGTTTTCGCCTTATGCTCTTTTGAGCCGAAGAATTTGTGTATCTGCTTGAAAAGCTGACCGCCGGGCTTGGCGTTCTCGTCGAACACGACGACGCCCATTCCCGCGCCTGCCGCTTCTATCGCCGCCGAAAGCCCTGCGGGACCCGCGCCGACGACGGCCAAATCATAGTGTTCCATTCGCGTCGCCTCCCTCGGGTACGGCGCTCACTCCGTACTGCGTTTGTACCCGCATACCTTCTTTCAGCGGGGTTATACAGGTGCGGACGTTCGGTTCCCCGTCCACAATCATCACGCAGTCCGTGCAGCGACCTATGGCGCAGAAAATCCCCCTCGGCTCGTTCCTTCGCGAAGTGTGGCGGTGGACAAGCACCCCCGCCGCCCGAAGCGCCGCCGCGATGGGTTCCTCCTCGTAACCGCTGAAAATATCGCCGTCAAAATAAAAGCTGACCGCTTTTCCTTTTTCGGGGATTCCCAAAACGGGATGTTCTTTAATTCTCATGTTTTTATACCCTGTTTACGGATTCCTCCAACATAAAGCCGAATCCGCGCCCTATGACCAAATCGCTTCCGACAAGCGGAATCCCCGTCATGGCGCACGCTTCAAGCGTGGCACTCCGTAAATCCTCGCGTTCAAGGTTGCGCAGCTTGGTCTTCCCGGCGGCTTTCGCTATAAGCACCGCCTCCTCCGTCATGGCTTTGATGTAATTGGCGACTTTTCGCGCCGCTTCGTCTATATCGAATTTTTCGCGCGG
>JAIRWE010000064.1 GCA_031253365.1 Oscillospiraceae bacterium
CCGCCGATTATTTGAACCGGATACGGCTTGATACCTATTACCCGCCACATAGCCTCGCGGCATACCGCGAAAGCGTCCGGCAGAATGTCGTTGAGGGTTTCGCCGCCGGCGAGCCGCTCTTTCAGATAACCCGACTGACTTTTAAGCTCTTTATCGCTCATGGCTTCATAGGTTTTTTCAAGTTCGAGCGTTTTCAGCTTAACGGGTTCAATCCTTTTGAGTTCTTTTTCGGAATAGCTTTTAAATAATTTCATAGGCGACCTCGGATTGAAGTTGTCACTTACCGGGTTGTCCTTAAAGGTTGCCGACAGCCCGTCCGTAACATTATACACGCAAAAACCGCGTTTGTCAATACGGACGCAAGCGTCCCGCGACGCGCTTTGCGTCCGCGGATTACACCCGCGCAACCACGTCGTAGCCCTGTTCCTCAATCTCCGCTTTGATTTTTTCAACGGACGCTTTAACGGAATCATACTCCGCCGTTACCGTTCCGGCTGTTAAATCCGCCGACACGCCGAACACACCGGGCAACGCCCCCACCGCGCCGGTAACAGCCTTGACGCAGTGTTCGCACGACATACCTTCCACCTTGAGCAAAATTTTTTCCATTATTATTCCTCCTTGAACCTTTTTAGACGCAAAGCGTTCGTCACTACGGAAACCGAACTTAAACTCATTGCCGCCGCCGCGAAAATCGGGTTCAGCATGGGACCGCCGAATATATGCAAAACGCCCGCCGCCACGGGAATTCCGAGTACGTTGTAGGCAAACGCCCAAAACAGGTTTTGCCTGATGTTGCGAATGGTTTTTTTGCTTAAACGGATTGCGGTGGGGACGTCGGTGAGCCGACTTCGCATAAGGACGATATCCGCGCTTTCAATCGCCACGTCAGTGCCGGAACCGATGGCGACGCCGATATCCGCCTGTACCAGCGCGGGGGCGTCGTTGATGCCGTCGCCCACCATCGCCACAACGCGACCTTCGTTTTGAAGTTTTTTGATTTCATCGGACTTGTCCCGCGGCAATACCTCCGCAAGTACGCGGTCAATACCCGCCCGTTTCGCTATGGCGTCGGCCGTTTGGCGGTTGTCGCCCGTAAGCATGGCGACTTCCATACCCATACGGCGTAAACTTTTTATCGCCGTTTCGGCGGACTCCTTCACCACGTCCGCCACAGCCACCACACCGAGCAATTCGCCGTTCGCGGCTATATACATCGGCGTTTTGCCGTCGCCGCCCAGACGTTCCGAAACATCTTCGGGTATCGCGAGTGAAACGCCCTTCTCCTCCATCAGCTTGCGGTTCCCCGCGAGAACAAAGCGCCCGTCTATCGTCGCTTCGACGCCGCGCCCCGTAAGCGAACGGAAATTCTCGGCTTTCGTCAGCGTCAACCCTTTTTCCGACGCTCCGGCTACGATTGCCTGCCCCAACGGGTGTTCGGAACCTTTTTCGGCACAAGCCGCAAGCGCCAGCAAATTATCCGGCGGCATTCCGGAAACGGGTAGCACGTCCGTTACCGTCGGCTTGCCTTCGGTAACCGTACCTGTCTTGTCAAATACAACCGTGTTGATTTTGCAGGCGGATTCAAGCGCTTCGCCGCTTTTGATAAGGATTCCGTTTTCAGCGCCCTTACCGGTACCGACCATAATTGCCGTCGGCGTGGCGAGCCCGAGCGCGCAGGGACAGGCGATAACGAGAACGGAAATAAACGCGGTAAGGGCAAAGGCTAAAACCGAATCGCCCGCGACGACGCTCGGGTCGAGCGTTCCGGCGATAAACCATGAAACGCCCGCAACCGCCGCGATAACGCATACAATCGGAACAAACACGCCGGAAATTTTATCCGCCAACGCCGCAATCGGGGCTTTGCCGCTTTGCGCGTCCTCAACCAATTTGATGATTTGCGCGAGTGCCGTGTCGCTTCCGATTTTTTCGGCTTTGAATTGAACCGTACCCGTGGTGTTCAGGGAAGCGGCGTATACCGGGTCGCCGACGCTTTTATCCACGGGCATACTCTCGCCGGTCAGCATAGACTCGTCAACGGCGGTATACCCATCGATTACCGTGCCGTCCACGGGTATTTTCGCTCCGGGTTTTATCACGACCGTATCGCCGATTTCCACTTCGTCAATGGGGATTTCCTTCTCCGCGCCGCCCCGAATGATAACGGCGGTTTTCGGCGCGAGACCCATCAGCTTTTTGACCGCCTCGCCGGTTCGGCCCTTTGAAACGGCTTCAAGCGTTTTTCCGAGTAATATCAAAGCGATAATCACGCCTGCCGTTTCAAAGTACAAATATTCCGCCGCTTCCGGCTGACCACCCCAAATCAAAAATATGTTGTAAGTGCTGTAAACCACGGCGGCGGACGTTCCGAGCGCAATCAACGAATCCATATTCGGGCTTCTGTTAAGCAGCGCCTTAAACCCCACGACGTAGAATTTATACCCCACGCCGATTATCGGTATTACAAGTAACAGTTCCAGCAGGGCGTATGTCAAGGGCCGATGCATCGGGTCAAGGCTTTCGGGGAACGGCAAATTCACCCCGTATCGCGAAAGCATGGGAGCCATCGCGATATACAGCAACATAGCGGCAAAAACAGCGGCAATGACAAATTTCGTCCGAAGAATTCCAATCTCCGTTTGTTTTCGCGCCCCGTCCCTGTCGGCAGTGTTCGCCTTGACGGGTCGGAACGCCTTGTACCCCGCTTTTTCAATCGCTTCGCATATAGCTGACAGACTTATCGTTTGCGGTTCGTAAGTTACGGATGCTTTATCCGTAGCGACATTTACCGAAACGGAGGACACCCCGGAAAGTTTGCCGACAGCTTTCTCTATTCTGCGCGCGCAGGCGGCGCAGGTCATTCCGCTTATATTCAAGGTTTGGGTTTTCACGCGGATTCACCCCCCGTTTTAATTTCTTTGTCGCTTGGTTGTTGCTTCCGTCTACACAACCGTAATGGTGCTGCGAATCATGCCCATCCAGCAGGCGTATTGAAAAATCCCCGTCTTATCCGGCGTGAACTCAATGACATTCTCCCCGTACTTGAACGTGTATTTTATCCCGTATTCATTGATGAGCATTTGGTAATTACAGCCGTTGATGCTGCCCCTCGGCGCGTCGATAATCCATTTGACCGGCGTTCCCGCCCGAACCGTGATTTCCGGGTAATTCCGCCCGGAAAGCGTGCTGTTGATTATCTGAAAGCCGTCTTCGATTACAATGTCCGAACCGCCGCCGGACCCCGACGCCCCTCCGAAAGCCGTATTCGGCACGCCGGACAGACTTAACCCCTGTGTGAACATCGACAAGCCGAGCGTCACAACCAATACCGCCCCGACCGTCGCAACCTTCCGCGCAAACCTTGTTCCGAGCGCTGATGTAACCGCTCCGAGCCCGAACATCAACGGAACGGTTCCGATACTGAACAGGAACATGGACAGCGCGCCCGCAAACGGACTTCCCGCGGACAGTGCGTAAATCTGCATTGCCTGTAAGGGTCCGCAAGGCATAAAGCCGTTCAGCAAACCGACAATCAGCGGGCTTTTGCTCTGTCTTTTTTTATCGTCCGTTTTTCGCGGAAAGCCCTTCGGAATCGTCGGATTCAGTCTGCGAAGCCACGGGAAAAGATTTAACATATTTATCCCCATGATTATCATAAACACGCCGGCGAACAGTTTTAACGCGCCTTGCGTTGTGTTTGAGAAAGCGATGACGGAACCGAGGGCGCCAACGATAAAACCGACTGCCGTATACGAAAAGACCCGCCCGACGTTGTAGAGAAAAGCGGGCGCGAACACGCGTTTGCCGGCTGTTTCAGCCGCGCGCGGTATACATTGAGAAAGATTTATCCCGCCGCACATAGCGACACAGTGAACCGACGTAACCAGACCAATCACAAACAACATACCGTAGCTCGTTCTCTCGTCGGTCAATCTGCTCGGCGCGAGTATGTTCAAAAATCCGAACCGCTCAATGAGCGCGTATAACGCGACAACGATGATTAAAATCCCGACAACTCGGCTCGCGTTCGGTCCGCGGCGTTCATTTTCCGCGACGACTTTGTAATTCAGTTTTTCAATGAGTGAAACGATGTCGTCAAATGATATGACGTCCGTGTCATACGTTACCGTCGCGGTTCCCGCCGCGTAGCTGACGTCGGCTTTTTTTACGCCCGCGGTTTTGCCGAGCTTTCTTCTTATTTTGTTTTGGCAGGCGACGCAGGTCATTCCGCTGACGCGTATTTTCTTTGTTTCCGGCATAAGGCGACCTCGCTGAATTGAAACTTTAATTGTCCGAGAGCGCAAAACTATCATGAGGTTGAACCCAAAATGGGACAATCACAGTATAACACAAAACCGAAAAAAACACAAGCATATTTTGCGCGGCGACGGATATGTTATTGAGAAAATGTTGAACGCAAAGCAGAGCCAAGCCGCGATAACAGCGGTAATCGGCTGTTCTGAAAAAACGCTTCGCGGAGAAATTAAACGCGGCGCATGGCAACGGTTGAGCGGAAAAACTTATGAATACGAGAGCGTGTATTCATGGGATGCGGCTCAAAGGAAACACGATGATAACGGCAAAAACAAGGGACGATACGCAAAAATACGGCGTTACCACCATTAAATAGCGAAGAGCCGGTTTATGTATCGGAAAAAAATATTCTAACCATTGACAATTATATCATATCGTGCTAAAATATGGGAAATTAAACAGAAAAGGCGGAGCGTATATGTTCTTCATAATGCTTTCAATGATAGAAGACGAGCGGGAACGGCTAAAGATATCCGATGTTTACAAAGAATACCGCCATATTTGTTTGCATATAGCAATGGGAATTACCCATGACCAACAGATGGTCGAAGACGCCGTTCAAGATGCTTTTGTTGAAGTAATTCGGCGGAAAGAAAAAATTTTTTCGTTAAGTTGTAACCATTTGCAGTCCTATCTCGTTATTATAGTGAAACACAAAGCTATTGATATATTGAGAAAATATCAAAAAATATCCGATATTGACGATTCGGCTGATATTCTTGGATCCGATGAAACACCGGTTGACGAACAGATTATAGATAAAATGGGATTTGAACACTTGGTTTCGCTCGTGTCAAAACTCGACGAAAAATACAAAGTTGTTTTTGAAATGAAATATATTTTGGGTTTTTCCAATAAAGAAATAGCCAAAATGATGAATATTGAAAGAGAAAACGTAAAAATTAGAATTTACAGAGCGAAAGTTCAGCTGAGAAAGTTGCTCGGAAACGAGGTGACGGTAAATGTCTGAATTTATCCCCGAAAATGCCGATAATGACGATAACGCAGACTTATTTGACGCGATATTGCGGCAGGCTGTGATAAAAAATCACTTGAACGAAGTAGTGTAATCAACTCCCTTGTTTGCGTCGATAGCAAACAAGGGAGTTGTTAATTATACACATATAAAGCCTGAGCCTTTTGTGCATATATAACAAACTTTCAAAAAACCATAAAATCTTGTAAACGTTTGACCTTCTCAAACGTTTATATATCAGAGGGGCAAAAATCCGAGGACAAAGGAGGCGAGAAAAGGAGCGGTTCAACCGTTACCGCGATAACACATTCGCCGCAATATCATGATTTGTGGGTCAGAGCTACGGTGTATTATCGACCTATGGGCACTCCGTCATCGGTGCCCAAATCCAGCAAATCCTCTACGTTTGGCAATTCACCATCCGCCGCCGCCAGCGCGACCGTGCCGAGCGGAAACAGCTACGCCGGCGGGGCGGGAGAACACAAAGGCTGCAATGGTTGTTGCACGGCACCGTGGCAAGGAGTCACTGATATCAGCACCTAAATTCACAAGGGCAAAAAAACCGAACGCTCCGTCGGTCGACGTTGAAATACACCAAACGCTTAGTCGGCGGAGCGGTTTTTTCAAAACATCACCACACGTTCTAACGAAGCTTCAACTAAAATATCGCCATTGACAGCGGCTGTTTTTCGCGGTATAATACTGTCAACGAAAGCGGGGAGGGAATCCGAAATGAAGAAAAAATTTTTTGCGATAGTCATATCCGTTTTGCTGCTCGCGTCCTGCGGGCAAAAACCGGACGACGGCGGCGGCGAAGACGAAAAAGAAAGGGTATATTACCTTTCGCGAACGATGAGCGCCGGGGAAAAATATATCATAAAGCGCGACAACGCGGCTACGGATGTTTTGAAATATATTGACCTTTCATCCGGCGACATGGGCATGAAGCCGCTGTGTTCGCGCCCGAACTGCGCGCATACGGACAACTCCTGCGCCGCGTATTCGCTCAGGGAAGCGGAATACCCGTTTTTGCGCAATGAAAAATTGTATTATTTCGATTTGGAACACAATCTTAAAAACGAGGTTGTCGGATACGCCTTTTACCAAGCCGAAACCGACGGGACCGGGCAAAAAAAGCTGTTTTCGACCGAAAGCGGCAATTTGGACCAAGTAAACCTTTTTGGCGACGTTTTGGTTTTGAGTTTTTACGCGGATGAAACCGACGACTTTTATACGGGTTCCGCGAGGAATTACCGAATATACGCTTATGACTTTTCGGAATTAAGGCTCGTTTATGACACGGGGACAATATATGACGGCGGCTTGTATGTTTGGGGAGCAATCGACGGTTATCTGTATATTCAGTACAGGGGCAGGGATTATCCCGTGGACGTCCCTTTGGGGAAAAGTATATGGGATTATATGGGCGACAAGAACAGCATTTTCTACAAAGATTTTATCAATGAACAGCGCAGGCTTTCGCTGAACCGACAAGACCCGCTTAATCCCGAATACGAGGTTATCGGTCTGTATATATACGTCGCGGGGGACTGCTACTATGTGTTCGACGAGGACGCCCAAACGCTGCGTCGGACAAACGCCGTCACGGGAAAGACCGATGTCTTTTACGAGGGCTACAAAATCAGGGACGATGCTTTTTATGAAATTGACGGCAAAGTATTTCTCCTTGTCGGCTCCGGCGTTGACGGCGACGAAAGGCGCATGATTTATTACAACGGTTCGGGCTTTACGGAAATAGACGGTTCGGCGGAGTTCGGTTTCTATTATGAAACCGGCGATTATCTGTTCGGTTCTTTTGTCGACGCCGACGATAACTATATAACGGGATATATTTCAAAATCCGATTTCTACAAAGGGGACTGGGATAAGTTCGAGCAATGGGATGAATTTATTTTTTAACATTAAGGAGACACCGATATGAAAAAAGCACTTTGCGTTATAATCGTTATCCTGTTTTTTACGGGTTGCGCGGGAACGAACAATGACAAATCCGACAGCGGCGGCGTTTCAGACAGCCGAAGCGCGCAGGAAACCGCCGATGATTCCGGCGGCGTACCCGACGCGCCCGACGATAACGGCGGTTATCCCACGCCGGAGGAATTGAGAGAACTGTTCCCCGGTAAAGAGGTGTTGGTGTGGGTTACCTCGTATGAGTTTAACGTCCGCACCGCCGAGAGCGTCGTTCGTTTAAACGAGGCGCTGAGCGGAATGGGAAAGGATTATGTCGTTTGCTTCAAGCCCATGAAATACGAAATGTTCCACGACGAAAACTCATTGTATCGTTCCGCTTTTGCTGAAAATGTTATGTCGTATATAGACGGCGGCGGTCAGGCGGATTTAATCTCCGCGGAAAGCTATTTCATGCACTCCGTCAACGCGCCGATGCTTGAATTTGTAAAAGGCGGCTATCTTTGCGATTTGGAAGAATTTATGAAAACCGAAAAAGGGCGGGAAATTTACGATGCCTATCCGCCGATTTTCTGGAAGTCGTGCGAGGTTGAACACGGCTTATACGGTATGATGATGGGCGCCGTTATGGGCGGCGGCGTTTATAATTATTACGACAAAGCCCTCGCCGACAAGTACGGCTTAGACATGGAAACCATGAGTTTACCGCCGCACGAAATGACGGAAATCTATAAAGAAATATACGATGAGGAAACCAAAAGCAACCCCGACTTCAAAGTTATGTCGGAGAGCGTCGCCACCG
>JAIRWE010000072.1 GCA_031253365.1 Oscillospiraceae bacterium
CCTTTTGCTTGAAATGGAGGAGAAGGCCGCCGAGTTGAACCTTCGGTACAATAAACTGTGGGAGCTTTCAGTCGACAAGCAGAACGTGGAAAGCCGCATCAAAGGGCTGAGAGAGGAAATCAACGCCACCAACGAACAGGTGGAGGAGATTAACGCGGCGGTCGCCGCGCTTATACGCGAAAAGCAACGCTCCGCCAACAGGCACGATTATTCCGACGACGGCTTTATATGGCCGCTTGACGACGAGTTCAGAAAAATAACCTGCGCTTTCGGGTATGACCCGTGGCGCGGCGGGATGCATTACGGTACGGATATAGGCAACTCCGGCATTTACGGCGCAAACATTTACGCCATGCGGTCGGGTACGGTTATCAAAGCCGCTTGGAACGGCGGTTACGGGAATTGCGTCATAATCGACCACGGCGGCGGCGTTTCCACGCTTTACGCGCATTGTTCAAGCATGAACGTGAGCGAAGGTCAGGATGTTGTACAAGGGGATATCGTAGGCTACGTGGGAAGCACGGGGTGGTCTACGGGTCCGCATTTGCACTTCGAGGTCAGGATAGACGGGAAGGCCGTAAATCCCATGCAGTATTTCAGCTGAAACGCCATGAGAATTTTAACCTTGATTGAAAATACCACATCGAATAAAAAACTTCACCATGAACACGGGCTTTCTTTCTATATCGAGTTCAACGACAGGAAAATTCTGCTTGATACGGGCTCAAGCGACAGGTTCATCAAAAACGCGCTGCGTATGCGGGTTAATCTAAAGGAGCTTGACGCCGCGATAATTTCCCACAACCATTTCGACCATACGGGCGGACTTGAAGGACTGTTCAGACTGTGCCCCGATATAAAAGTGTTCGCGAAACGGGACGTCGCGGGGGACTATTACCTTAAACTGGGGATTTTCAACTTCACGGTTTGCTGGAACAAGCATTTTTTGAACAGGCACAGAAGAAATTTTGTGCTGTTCAACAGATTTCAAGAGGTGTGCGAGGGCTTGTACGTCATGGGATGCGAGGTAAATGACGACAGGTATGTTCTGAGGGACAAACGGTTGCTGAAAAGAGAAAACGGGAGGTATGTCCCCGATGATTTCAGGCACGAGATTTTTGCCGTCGCGTTCCCGCGAAAAGACAGGGAAAAAGGCTGCGTCGTTCTTTCAAGCTGCTCCCATTCGGGAATTGTGAACATTTTGCGTACCGTTCGGGAAACGTGGGTCAATTCGCCGATTTTGGGGGTGGTAGGCGGTTTTCATCTCAGTCTGCCCACGCGACTTTCCCCGCCGGATTGGGGTTCGTTCGTCAACAACGTCGCCGAGCAGCTTTCCGGGCTTTCGGCGGGGTGCGTTTACACCTGTCACTGTACCGGGAAAAAAGCCTACGAACGTTTGAAAGCGCATATGGGCGACCAGATTCAGTATTTGAAAACGGGAGAAGAATTAGTGTTTTGAGAAAATATTTGAAATTTCGTTGCAAATTTTACGGAAATAGTGTATAATGGTGGGAGCGTGTTACGGCGAAAGGAGAAAAGTTATGAAATCACCGATGACAAAGGAAGAATTGGTAAGGCGGCTGAACGGGACGCTGGAATTTGATTTCCGCATCAATTCGCAGGAAGCGAGTACAAAACAGCTCTACAAGGCGCTTTCCAAAATCGTCGTCAATCATTTGAAGGAAAAACGCCGCAATTTTACGAGGCAGTGCGATTCCATAGGGCAAAAGCAGGTTTATTATATTTCCGTGGAGTTTCTTATGGGGCGCTCCCTCAAAACGAGCCTGTACAACTTAGGTTTGAACGAAATCGCGGAAAAAGCCCTGAAAGAAGAATTCAACGTGAAATTAAGCTCCCTTTACGAGGAGGAACCGGACGCGGGTCTGGGCAACGGCGGTCTGGGGAGACTGGCGGCCTGTTACATGGACGCGATGGCGACCTGCGCGTTTCCGGCGACGGGATACTCGATTTTATACGAATACGGTATTTTCAAGCAGAAAATCGTCGACGGGTGGCAGGACGAGCTTGCCGACGACTGGTTGCCCGGCGGCGAGGTCTGGCTGATGCCCGTTCCGGACCAAGCCATTGAAGTGCGTTTCGGCGGCGAGCTGAACGAATACTGGGACAACGAGTATCATAACGTGTCGCACGTCAATTATCAGAGCGTGAACGCCGTTCCTTACGATATGTACGTTTCCGGTTACGACAGCCCGGGCGTTTCAAAACTGCGCCTGTGGAAAGCGGAGAGCCGCAACTTCAATATGGCGGCGTTCAACGACGGGAATTATGAAAACGCCGTAAACGACATTGTCGCCCAAACACTGACAAAGGTGCTTTATCCCAACGATAATTACATGGAGGGTAAGGCGTTGAGGTTAAGGCAGCAATATTTCATGTGCGCGGCGTCGGTCGGCGACATTGTAATGCGGCACATGAAAACCTACGGAACGCTGGACAATTTGCACGAGAAATCGGCAATCCACATAAACGACACCCACCCCACCCTCGCCATTCCCGAATTGATGAGGGTTTTGCTTGACGACTGCGGTTACAGCTGGTCGAAGTCCTGGCACATCGCGCAGAACACCTTCGCGTATACCAACCACACCGTTATGGCGGAGGCTCTCGAAACCTGGGACAAGGATTTGCTTCAAAGAACCGTGCCGCGTATTTTCACCATTATATGCGAGATAAACCATCGTTACTGCGAGGGGCTGTATAATCGCTTGGGCGATTCCGCGAGGGTGGAGAGAATGTCCATCGTTTCGGGCAACCGGGTAAAAATGGCTAATTTGTGCTTGGACGCGGCTCATTCCGTAAACGGCGTGTCGAAGCTCCATTCGGAAATTATCAAGGAATCGGTGTTCCTTGACCAATTCGAGGATAAGCCCAACAAGTTCAAGAACGTGACCAACGGCATAGCCTATCGCCGTTGGCTTTTGCAGTCCAACCCGGGTCTGACCAAACTTCTCGAAGAAACAATCGGCAAGGGCTTCAAGAAGGACGCGGCAGAGCTTTCAAAGCTGTTCCTGTTTGAAAACGACAAGGACGTCCTTGAGAAATTGGCGAAGATTAAGCGCGAAAACAAAACCGCCCTCGCCAAGTTCGTAAGCGACACAATGGGAGTAAAGCTCAACCTTGACAGCGTTTTCGACGTTCAGGTGAAGCGTCTGCACGAGTATAAACGGCAGCAGCTCAACGCCATGAACATAATCGCGGAATATCTTTACCTTTCCGACAATCCCGACGCGGCGTTCACCCCGAAGACCTATATCTTCGCCTCGAAAGCCGCTCCGGGGTATTATATGGCGAAACAAATTATCAAGCTGATTTGGTGTCTGGGGGAGGAAATTCGCGCCAACAAAAAAGTCTGCGATAAACTTCAAGTTGTGTTCCTTGAGGACTACCGCGTCACGCTGTCCGAGATTCTTATGCCGGCGAGCGAGATTTCCGAGCAGATTTCCCTCGCGGGGACGGAGGCGTCGGGTACCGGGAACATGAAACTTATGCTGAACGGCGCGGTTACCATGGGTACCTACGACGGCGCCAACGTCGAAATACATTCGCAGGTGGGCGACGATAATATATTCATCTTCGGCATGAACGCGTCGGAAGCGGGCATAATGCACGCGAACGGCTATTCGCCGGAGGGATATTACAACAACAACAGCGTGATAAAGACGGTTCTGAACAAAATGTACAGCGGCGTCAACGGCGCGACCTTCAATGACCTTGCCAACACGTTGCGGCAAACCGACAGATATATGTGCCTCGCGGACTTTGATTCCTACCGCGCGGCTCAGGCAAAAGCGGGAGAAGCCTATACGGATTTGCACAAATGGAATAAGATGTCGCTCGCCAATATAGCGGGCGCCGGGATTTTCTCGGCGGACAGGGCGGTGAAGGATTACGCGGCGACGATTTGGAATTTGATATAGGTGCGGTTTGTATGACAGACAGGGAAAAGCGGCGCATAGAAACCACAGTTTGTTCGCGCTTGACGGATTTCGCCGAGAATTTGAAAGGCAAACATATACGTCAAGTTAAAAAAGCCGACGGGGTAATCAATTTAAAGAAACGGAATGTCTTCATAAGCAAGTTGCCGGGTGAATTTGTGTACTACTCGGCACTCGTCCGTTCTTTTGATTCGTCCTTCGGGAGCTTTCTTGAAAAACTTGCCCTTGAAATTGCTTGCGAAAATTACGAAGTATCACAAGAGGTTGTCGGGAAAATTGACAAAAGACAATTAGACCTTATAAACGATATTTTGAACAACTATAAGAATCATAATATCAAACCCGAAATCTCTCATTACGAAAGTTATAACGCGACAAGTTTTTCTTTGAATAACGCCAGACACGCTTCTGACCACTTGCTGTACGATAAAGAAAACGGCGTTTATCACATTATTGAGCTTAAAGCGGGCGGAGACCTCGGTAATAAGAAAGCGGAAGCGAAAAAAAGGGCGTTGCTTGAACAGTATTTCATATTAAAAAACAGTGATATATCCTCAAATATTAAACTGCATTTTGCTACCGCGTATAATAAATTCGGGCTCTTCGCTGAATTGAATGGGTAGCGATAATATGGTATACTGATAATCGGAGGTGATTATCAGTGGAAAAAGAATTGTTCGAAGCGGCACTGGGAACAAAAGAACCGGTGTATATTGATGAAATCGTATTCGATTCGGCGGAAGGCGAGCTGCACATACACATGAACTTTCGGCGGGGCGGTCGGTTTGCTTGTTCGGAATGCGGAGCAAACGGATTG
>JAIRWE010000090.1 GCA_031253365.1 Oscillospiraceae bacterium
TCGGCGACGCTCACCACGACGGGCGGCGTTAAGGAAACCGTGAGCGATTACATTGAGAAGACGTATTGACGGACGGAAAATCATAATATAAAAGAGGGACGCCTTTTTTATAAACCGCCGGAAGCGGCGCGTATGCCATGCGCTCGGTTCGGCGGGGTTATGCGGCGAACGGAATACGGGTAATCCACTGCAGAGGATTGTTTTGTATGACGTGAAATCTTGTGGAAGGAGGAACGGCATTATGAAAAAGCTGAGCAAAAAAGTTGTGGCACTTGTCGCGGCGTGTGTGATGGTTGTTTCTACGGCGATTTCAGTTTCAGCGGCTCATGCAGTAGGTTGCGGAGCCACAGGAACAACTTCGGTTTGCGGTACGAATTTGGGAACAACAGGTAGCGCACACACATTGTACAAAGCCGAAAACGGTCAAGTGGTTACCTGTTTTACACTTGCGCAGGCTCGGATGCATTCAATTTACTGCATCGGATGTGGCAATTTTTGTCCAGCAATGTGGGAAGGATATGCTATATTACCCATCAATACTGTCCTGACCAAATCAATATGTGCAAATAGTATGTTTAGGTTTTAGCCGTAAAAAGTTTACGGCTAAAACCTAAATCTGTCTAAAAACGGAAAGGATGTTCAACACTATGAAAAAATCAGTCTGCGTCATATTGGCAATCTCTATGCTGTTACCCCTCGTAAGCTGTAAGGATAACGGGGACGAGGGCGGGGGCGAGAGCGGCGGCGTTGATTTTTATATAACCGAAGAGTTGGACAGAATCAGACTTGACTATATATACGCCTTTGATGATAACGACGGCGAATTGGTTTTGGTGGGGCAGAGGAACGAAACCGTCGGTTCGGATAATGAAATTGATGTCGATTATTTGGTTTACACGTTTGACGGCGACGGTAATGTGATAAGCGAAAACGAATTAGAGCTAATCGGCGACAGCGCGGATATTCTCTGCGTCGACATCCGCGCGGACGGATTAGCCGCGACCGTTCAGCGGGATTATTTGACGCGGGAACTGTATTACGCGGTTTACGGCAAAGACGGCGGCAAACCCGCAGGGAGCGTTTTGCTCGGGGTTACGGAAGATGAAATAATATCCGTTTCCTCCGGCTTGGTTCACGACGCGGACGGCGGGTTTTATATTCTGTCCAACGACAAAATCTCCGTATATGACGCCAAAGGCGAATTATTGTTTGAACTTCAAAACGACGGCGTGACGATAAACGGAATATACAAGACGAGAGAGGGGGGTGTTTTCGCGGCGCGGTATATACCGTCCAAAAGCGGATGCGTCCTTTCCGAAATCAATCTTGGGGGAAAGGCTTACGGGCGCGAATACGTCATAGGCGCGGGCGCTGAATATATAACCGGCGTTGGCGAATACGACTTGTTTGAATGCGATATAAAAGCGGTAAACGGATTAGCGGTGGAAACCGGCAAACGCAGGGAAATAATTAACTGGGAAAAGCAAAATATAGAGTTTAATACCGCGGGGCAGATTAACAATTTCAAATACGTCGCCATTACCGACGATTTCGATATATTTTGCCTGAAGTTTGAATACGCGGACGAGGGCGTATTCACGGGCGGGACGTTTTCGCTTTTGCGTTTCAAATATGTAGACTCTTCGCGGGCGGACGCTTCGGAGGGTTACGCGCCGGACGGGCGTACGGTAATATCGCTTTCGTCCGTAAGCTCGGAGCCTCTTATCAACGCGGCGGTTACGTTGTTTAACAAGAACAATACGGAATACCGCATAGAAACGAAAACCTACGCGCGAAATGTTCAGGGCAGCTTAGAAGACGCCTTTTTGGAGTTGGAATTGGCGGCGACAAGATTCAACCTTGACCTTATCGCGGGTAACGCGCCCGATATTATGGTCGTGAACGGACTGCCTTACCAAAGTTTTGCCGACAAGGGCGTTTTCGCGGATTTATACGAATTTATCGACAAAGACCCCGATGTTGACAGGAGCGACTATCTTGAAAATATCCTGTCGGCTTTAGAAACGGACGGCAAACTTTATTCCGTGCCGCCCTGCTTTACCGTAAATACGCTCATAGGCAAATCTTCGGAACTGGGGGAAAATCCCGGCTGGACTTGGAAAGAGTTCGGCGCGGCCTTAAATAAAAAACCCGACAACATAAGACCTATAGCGGGTGAGATGACTTTTTCGAGACTATTCTTTTTTGGCAGGGCATTCCCCTTTGTTCTTGACAGCTTTATCGACTTGGAATCCGGCAAATGCTCTTTTGAAAACGAGGATTTTTATGAGTTTCTCAAACAGGCGCTCAGATATCCGGCAAAGGTTGACGACAGCGAATATTGGATATATTCCGGTTTCGATATAGGAGACCCTTGGCTGATGGGGATACTCCTAAGCGATTTCTATACGGTCAAGAGGTATGAAACGGCTTTATTCAAAGAGGATATTGTCTTTAAAGGTTATCCGGCAAGCAAAGGAGGCACGGCGGGTTCGTCAATTTTACCCGGTGCGCGCACCGCCGTCTCGGCACAGGGCAAAAATAAAGACGCCGCATGGGAATTTGTAAAACTTTTGATTACGGATTGTCAGGAAGTCGCGGGGAAAAACGGATTCCCCATAAAGATATCGGAATATGACCGCTTAATGAAAGAAGCCAAAGAAAAACTTCCCCCAACTCTTGACGTCGTCCGCGTTCCTGTCGACTCAAACAACCCCAACGGCCCGAAACACGAAATAAGAATTGAACCCAACACGGACGACGATAATCGGAAGGTGTTTGACTTTATCAAATCTCTTACGGTATTCCGCAACGGCGACGTTACGATTACGACTATCGTGGAAGAAGAAGCCGCCGCGTATTTCGCGGGGCAAAAACCCCCCGAGGAAGTCGCGGCTGTTATACAAAACAGGGTTTCGCTTTATCTCGCGGAGACGGGTTGAGATTTGGAGAATCTTTATGAAAAAAATAATCATACTTTTTATCGCGATGTCAATATCATTATCTTTTTCGAGCTGCGGCAAAGCCCAAAACAACGCGGAAGCGGACGGCGAAACATTTGCCGCCCCTTATGAGGTTATGCTGTCGGGCATAGAAATCGGCGAGGTGTATTCCTTTGAGCGTTTTGAGGATAAAATTATATTGATAGGCGGCGGAATCGGCGATACGGGGGCGACGACAGTCAAGGTGCTGACATTCGATTCGGAGGGCGTGTTGACAGGCGATACCATTCTTGTCAACCCCGACGATGAGGACGAATACACGCTTAATTGGACGTCGTTCGCAGTAGATTCGCGGGGGAATATATGGATGTCGGCTGAAAAACGGGAAAGGGCGGTCGGACCCGAATCGACGGAAGCGTCTTTAAATAAAGAAAGCTGCCTTTATTGCTTCGGCGGCGACGGCGGCATACTCAAAACGATTCGGCTCGATAACGTGACGCTCGGCAACTATCCCTTGTCAAACGCGAACTCCAAAATGTTCGTCGGTAACGACGGCAGGTTTTACATATACGGGTACGATTTCTTTGAAAGATATCTCATTATTTTAGATGAAAACGGAAATATGCTATGTGAGATAAACGACCCGAATATTAAGAATATATTGAAGCTGCCCGACGGACAGGTATGCGCGGGCGTCGAGCGAAATACGGGCGACGGGTTCGGAATGGAAATCGTTGAAATTAACGCCGAAAAAGGCGGTTACGGCGGTAGAGAATACTATTATCCCGTCAGCGATTCATCGACAGTCTTTGTCGGCGGGAACGACGTGTTTGACCTGCTTGAATGTAACGCGGACGGCGTTTACGGTCATAATACCGAAAACAAAACGCGGGAAGAACTGCTCAATTGGACGGAACGCGGCATTAACGGCCGGGAACGGTATCAATCGGGGCTGCTTGACGGTATCACACTCTTTGGGGACAGATACGTTTATGCGTTATTATATGAATACTCGGGGAATTCAAGCGCGGCGAACCGTATAACGCGCGATACAAAAACAACCCTAATAAAGATAAACGCGGCTGAAAAGCCGGCGGATACGCATACGAAAACCATTACCGCGGCGGCGCTTTATGACGACGACGTTCTTGAACAAATGATATGGAATTTCAACCTCGCGGGCGGCGAATACAAAACGGAGCTTAAAACATACGCGGCGGACGCAAGCGGCGACGCGCTGACTCTGTTTAATTTGGACGTTTTAGCGGGAAATATGCCGGACGTCGTTTTCTTCTCAAAGGACGCGCCTTTTAAAAGCTATGCCTCAAAAGGGCTTTTCGCGGATTTATATGAATTGTTCGACAAAGACCCTGATACGGATAAGGGTGATTATCTGCCCAATATATTGAAAATATTTGAAACGAACGGAGGGCTTTATGCTTTCGCGCCCTCGTTCAACGTGCAAACGGTTATCGGCAAGGCTTCCGACGTGGGGAATAAGCCGGGCTGGACTTGGAAGGAGTATTTTTCGCTCATAAGCGGCAGACCGGAAGGAACGATTCCCATCGCGAACGATTTCTATATTCCTACCACAAGGGAATGGGCGTTCAGATTAGCCGTGAGAATGAGGATTTTTGATTTTGTCGATTATGAAAAAGGCAAATGCTATTTTACGGGCGACGACTTTACGGGGCTTTTTAGAATCGCCGACGCTTATCCGCCGGGAGGGAATGGTATTGAAACCTTTGACCTGAAAAACGGAAATCCCCTGCTTTTATATTCAGCTCTCTCCGGTTTCGGCGATGCGTCCACCACAAGATATGAGGCGCTTTTCGGAGATGAGATAACATATATCGGCTATCCCGCCGACGGAAAAAGCAACGGCTCCGCCGCAGATTTTTGGACGCCTTTCTCCATATCAAGCAACGCCGCGGAAAAGGACGGCGCTTGGAGCTTTATAAAATACCTCCTTACCGATTATCAGGATACGGCGGGCGATAACTCCTTTGGAACGTTAGCGGGATTCCCCGTAAAAATCACGGCGTTAGACGGATATATCCAAAAGGTTCTTGACGATTATCAGCCGAATGATTTCTACAGGCAGCCCGAAGAAAAAGATTACCGCAAAATTGTCGAACTCATCAGTGAAATTACCGTTTCATACGAATGGGAGCCAAGGTTAAGCGCGATAATCGAGGAGGAATCCGCCTACTATTTCGCCGGGCAAAAAACCACCGATGAAGTCACGGCTGTTATACAAAACAGGGTTTCGCTTTATCTCGCGGAAACGGGTTGAAAAACGGAGCGAATAAAATGGGAAAAATAAAACTCGCGCTGTCAATAATGGTTCTGTTGTTTACCGTATCGGCCTGCCGCAACGATAGCTACGGCGATAATGACGATAACACCTCGACGTCAAGTGAAATTCCGGTAGCCGAAAGTGTGACGGGTACAATATCCGCGACGACCGAAACAACGGCGGCGAAAAAGCCCGCAACCTTTCGCGAGACTCTGGAATCCGAGCTTGACGAGAAAACGAATCGCCTTTTTGCGGCGTTTGTAAACGGGGATAAAGAAACGCTGGCGATGCTGAGCGGAGCGAAAGACATCTCCGCGTTTGATTTTATCGACGATATAGAATTCGCCGGATATGAAATTGAAAAAAGCGAC
>JAIRWE010000092.1 GCA_031253365.1 Oscillospiraceae bacterium
CGAATCATCGAGCTGATTGCGTCCGTGCAGGACATGATTTCCAGAGCCGCCACGCGCCCCCTGCCGTCGGCGGTGGGAACCAGCGTCTGCGAAATAACCGCCACAAGGGAGTTCGCCAACTGGGAGCGGCACTGCCCCTGCGAGTGGGGGGGATAAACGTCTATGACGCGGTCCAGCGTTTCGGCGGCGCCCGTCGTGTGCAGGGTGGACATTACCAAGTGCCCCGTTTCCGCCGCGGTTACGGCGGCGTTAATGGTTTCATAGTCGCGCATCTCGCCGACCAGAATAACGTCGGGGTCCTCACGCAGGGCAGCCCTCAGCGCGACCGCGAAGTTATCGACGTCCACCTTGATTTCGCGCTGGTTAATCATGGACTGCTTATGGGTGTGCAGATATTCTATCGGGTCTTCAATCGTGATTATATGCGAGTTCTTGGAACGGTTTATATGGTCTACCATAGCCGCGAGGGTGGTGGACTTACCCGAACCGGTAGGACCCGTTACAAGCACCAGACCGCGCGGGCGCAGGGCAAATTCCCCCAAAAGCGCGGGGAGGGAGAGGTCTTTCAGCGTCGGAATATCGTTACGGAGCAGACGAAACGCGATGGCGTGGTATCCGCGCTGACGGTAGACGTTCACCCTGTGGCGATGCCCCGCCACGGACACGAACGAGAAGTCGGCGTCCTCGCCTTTTTGGATAACCTGCTTGTGCTTTATCGAGGTAATCTGGTTGATGATGTTTATTATCATCGGCTCGTTAAAGTCGGGATAACCCGAAAGTTTTTTAATACTGCCGTGCAAACGGACAATCGGCGGCAACCCCGCCGTAAAGTGTACGTCCGACGCTTCCAGTTTGCGCGCCTCGTCAAGAATGTCATTGATGTCGATATTCTTCATGTTTTTTCTCCTTCGCGTTTTGTTTGTTTGGAAAAGCGGTTTTTATACGGAATAGGTCGCTTTAACGAGTTCGTCCATTGTCGTTTTACCCGCCAAAACCATCTCGGTTACGTTGTCACGGAGAAGCCGCGTCCCGTTTTTCTTGGCAAGCTCGCCGATTTCCTCCGCGGTGCCGTTCTTGGAAATACATTCCTTTATGGCGTTGGACGGAATGATTATCTCGTGTATCGCCGTTCTGCCTTTATAGCCCGTTTGACGGCACGACCTGCACCCGCCCGCTTTGGCGGATTTGATTTTGACGGGCGACGTTTTATTCACCAATCTTAAATCGGCGGGGTCGGAGAGAACCGTTTCTTCCGCGCAGTCCACGCAAAGCACTTTTACAAGGCGCTGCGCTATAACGCCGACTAACGACGACGCCACCATGTACGGCGCGACGCCCATATCGACAAGACGGAGGATTGTCCCCGCCGCGTCGTTGGTATGCAGGGTGGAAAGCACCAAGTGCCCCGTTATGGCGGCGCGGATTGCTATGTCCGCGGTTTCGCCGTCACGAATCTCACCCACCATTACTATATCGGGGTCTTGACGCAAAATTGCGCGCAAAGCCAGCGCGAAGGTGTAACCCGCCTTCACGTTCATCTGGCATTGGTTCACGCCGTCGATTTTCTTTTCCACGGGGTCCTCGCAGGTAACGACGTTTACGTTCGGTTTTGAAAGCTCGCCCAGCGTCGCGTAAAGCGTGGTGGACTTACCCGAACCCGTAGGCCCGGTTACCAGCATAACCCCGTGCGGGCAGCGGATAATCTGCTTGAACATTTCGTAATTATGCTCGGTCATGCCGAGTTCCTTAACCCCGCGCGTCTTTTCGTCGGCGGTCGAAAGCAGACGGATAACCACCTTTTCGCCGTATACCGCCGGAACGCTGGATACGCGCAAGTCAAGGTTTACGCCATCGATTTGCGTTCCGAAACGCCCGTCCAACGGGATTCTCTTTTCCGCGATGTTCATACCGCCGAGAATTTTGATTCTCGTTACGAGGGAGTTGTGTACCGCGGGCTTGACCTGCATTTTCTCTATACATTCCCCGTCAATCCTGAAACGGATTCGCGTTCTGTCCTTGAACGGCTCTATGTGTATGTCCGAAGCGTTGGAGTGGAACGCGGATTCCACAAGGGTGTTCACCAACTTAACCACGGGCGCGCTGTCAACGCGGTCGTCCGAGGCGGAAGCGTCCTCCTGCGCTTTGGCAAGTTCGGCGTTGGCGTCATACTCCTTGTTGATGTCGCTCATTACCTCTTCTTGTTCGCTCGCGGAATACGCTTTGCTTATGGTTTCAAGAATGGACGACTTTGTGGCGAGCATGGGGTGGATTTCCATTCCCGTGCTGATTTTCAGTTCCTCAAATATGGAAAAGTTGATAGGGTCGTTCGTCGCCACGTAAAGCCGCCCGTTAGCCTGCTTATACGCGATGACGTTAAACCTTTTGGCGGTCGTTTCCGGTATTTTTTTGACGGCGTCCACGTCGATTTTCGAGGTGGAAAGGTCAACGAACGCCACTTTCAGGCGCGTGGAAAGCGCGTGTACAAGCTGCGTTTCGGAAACGTACCCCAAACTTAAAAGCATATCGCCTATTTTTAAGCCCGGGGTTTCCTTTTGCTTGACCAAAGCCTTTTCAAGCTGCGTCGGAGTGATAAATCCGCTTTCTACCAGCAACTGTCCTATCGGTACGTTAGTAGTCATTTAACATATTCCTTCCGTATTTGTTGGAATTTCCTTGCGTTAAACAGAAAATTATGTTATTATGTAATCGCAAAGGAGGAATAGATATGCCTTATTTTATCGCTTTTTCCGCCGTGACCTTCATTTTCGGAACCGTTATCGGCAGCTTTCTGAACGTCGTGATTTACCGAACCCCGCTGAAAGAACAGGTCGTCAAGGGGCGTTCCCACTGTATGTTTTGCGGACACACCCTCGCGTGGTACGACCTTTTCCCCGTTTTGAGCCAAATTTTCCTGCGGGGGAAGTGCCGTTACTGCGGGGCGAAAATCTCACCCCGTTACGCCCTTGTGGAGCTGCTGTGCGGAACGGCGTTCCTTTGCGCTTTCCTCGCGCTGGGCATAACGCTTGAATTCGCGTTCGCTTTGGTGTTGTTCCCCGTGTTAATCTGCCTCAGCTTTTTCGACATAGATTCCGGTGAGATTGAATACTGGTGTCCGCTGACGGTCGCCGCCCTCGGCTTGATTGCGCTCGTCCTCTCGCTTTTCGGCGTTACGGGGGGGAGCTGGAGCGAAATGCTTATCGGGGCCGTGGTTATTTCCGTGCCGTTCGCCGCGCTGTCGCTTTTCGGGGCGATGGGCGGCGCCGACGTTCAGCTTATGGCGGCGGCGGGGCTGCTCCTCGGGTGGAAAATCATCCCCGCGGCGTTAATCGGAATCGTTCTCGGCTCGGTGTTCGGTATCGTTTATAAAATCGGCAATAAAAGCGAAAACAGCGAAGAACCCGATTTATCCGGGGAAGAAGCGGCTGTTTCCGAGGACTCGCCGACCGAAGAAGAAGCGGCTGTTTCAGAGGATTTGCCGACCGAAGGGGAAGCGGCTGTTTCCGAGGATTTGCCGATTAAGGGAACCGTTATGCGGTTCGCGCCGTTCCTCGCCGTCGGGATAGCCGCCGCTTATTTGTGCGGCGATTTTATGATACAATGGTATCTGGGGTTTTTATCCTGATATTTTTAGGCTCAAACATACCGCCGCACCTATGCGGCGGTATCTTTGTATTCCTTCGAGGCGCCCGCCCGATTACGGAGGCGGGAGCAAACATTCGCAGTCAACCGAGCAGTCGTCGTCCGGGCAGTCGGCTGTGGGCATTCCGCACACGTCGCATATATCCTCAACCGCGCCCGTGTCGTTGTACCGCGTCGTCGTGTTGAACAGCAACACAATATCCCTCGCGTCGGGGTTCCCCGTTGACAGCGGCGAATCCGACCAGACGACCGTCTCCGCCGTGTAGCCGCCGTCTATCCCGATGTTTATCAGGCGCGTCACGGTGTCCTTGGGCATCTTTATGGCTAACTCGCCGTCTTCAAAAGCGTCCACGCGCATATTCAGGAAGCAGGGGTTGCCGATTTGTTCCGACGAAAGCACGGGGTCGATACCCATGTCATACGAGAGCGATTTGCCGACGTAGAACGAGTTGTTGAACACCCTGTACTGTTCCAGCCAGGCGGGGTCTTTCAAAAGCTCGCCCAGCTCGCCGTCCGCCAGCGCGGTGATTGCCGGGGATTTAAGCCGTATGCTGTAAAGCGTGCTGGACGTTACGCCCCCCGCCGCGTTAAACTCCTGCTTTATTATGAAGGCGCGCGGAATATACGCCGCCGCCGTATACTTGTTGGCGAAGTTCTCCATAATCGCGCCCATGTTCACCGCGTCCGAGGCGGCGGACAAATCAACCTGCTTATACAGCTCAATACCCGTTGACAGCTGAACCTGCCGCTCGATATAGGAGCTTGCCGCGGTTACGGTATTTTGCGCGTCCGAATCGCTCGAAATCATGTTGATGATTTTGTTCACGGGGTCAAGCAGAGCCATTACCGCGACGATGAGCATCGACGTGATAGCCACCGCTATCATAACCTCGACAAGCGTGAACGCGGACTTCGATTTCAGCCGCATGATTTTTTTCATAACAGCGTTTCATCTCCTTTCGCCTTTGCCTCGGGCGGGTGATTATTGATCCGAATGGCGCGGCGTGTGTCCGCACGAATAGGTCAGCCCGTCAAGCCCCGTCGCGCTCTTGGACGTGAAATACGCGCCGGGATATTTGATGTTTTCGCAGTAGTTTACGGCGTGGTTGCCGTTCGTCGCGCCGTCAAACCACCACACCATGAGTTCGCCCGGGTCTTTGTCGAAATACACCGTCACGTCGCAGCTGTACGATTGAAAGTTCCCCGTGGCAATTCCCGATTCCCAGGTATTGGAACGGCGGACCTTCAGTATATTGTCGTACCCTTCGTAGGTGATTTTCGGCGGGGTGTTGTTGCTGCCTTGCAGGGAGTTGGGCGTCGCGCTCTTAACCCCGAGGACTTTGAGGTCGTCGTTGCTGTGCGCGCCGCCGGGCAGCTTGATTTCAATCGAGGAACGGAACCCCGCGTTCGACACCGCCCTGTTGTCCTTTATGCTCACGTTGAAGGTGTAAGCCCACACCGTGACGGAGTTCGTGCCGTAGCCGCCGTCATACAGCGTCGCCGGCGTTCCGGTGACCTGCCCCTGAGGGACGTTCCCGGAAGCCTTCTTTAAGCTGATGACGTCCAACCCGGTAACCCCGGTAATTTTCGACGCGTTGAAGAAGGTATCGCGCCCCGCTTCCGGAGGCGCTACCACCGGCGGCGTGGTCGAAGCCGGCGGCTCCGTTTCGCCTTCGGGCGGCGTCGTCGCCGTCGCCGGCGGAATCAAGCCCGTCCTGCCGTCGCCTGTCGGGCTGTTGAAGCCGTTAAGCTGAAGGTCGTTTTCCTCAACCGGGGTTATCCTGTCAAGACCGAAAGCCACGGAGAAAATCCCGTCAGCCCCGCCCGTTTCGGAAAAAATGAAGTCGATGACGCCCCAGCCCTCCTCCACCTCGGTGGCGGCGACGGGGTTGCCCGCCCCGTCCAATTCGACCGTGCCGTCGTCCTTGATTATTTTCCCGTTTGAGAGCTGTTGGCGCTGCGCGCCCATAGCCCTCGTTGAACGCATATTATCGCTGTGCTGCTGGATTGACAGGCTCAAAAGCGTCATAACAAGCAGCGACATAATCGCGAACACCAAAATGGCGATAATACATTCAACAAGCGTAAACCCGCTTTTTGATTTTAATTTAACAAAACTTTTCATTTTACCGTCCTCCGTAACGATATGAGAGCCGCTTATTATCGGACGCTTTTTCGCCCGCTATCCGTGTGCCGCTTTTCCGCCCGTTATCTGTACACCACGAACGAACGCCTGTCGCTGGGCAGGAACTTCCACGTCCTGTCCGGCGTGGGCAGAATTTCCGGCGGCGGCGGCGGTGTAACGCTGGGCGGCACGCCGCCTCCGCTCCCGCTCCCGGTGAGGTACCCCACCAAGTCGTTATCCGGCTTCACGCCGACGAAATAACCCAAGGTGGAGATTACGTAGTCCGAAACTATCATCCCGCCCAGCAGAACCGTGGGTTCCTGACCGGAGCTGTTCGCGTAGTTGAACGTCATGTACGGGGCGTAAACGAACCCCGTGAAGAGCGAGCCGTTCGAGAAGCGAATGTCGGCGTATCTGCTGTTGCTGACGATAAAGATATTCGTGTTGACGGGGTACTTCGCCGTGTTGTCCGCGCCGGCGGGGGCGTTGATGTTCGCGCGGGTTTCGACGGGCGGGTTGCTGGTCGCCCCCAAGTCCTCCCGAATGTTCATTTCGCCTTCGCACAGGTTTTGCCTGCAATTTTGGCAGATGCTCGGATACCCGTGCTCGACGTCGTTATGCACGTGCTGTTTATGGACGCCCAAGCACC
>JAIRWE010000148.1 GCA_031253365.1 Oscillospiraceae bacterium
CGTAAAAACATAAGGCGAAGAAAAAAACATACGCCGCCGCCGCGATGTGTACGCGCATATTCCGTTCGTGCCGCACGCAGAAGGCGACGCCGCAAAACGCGCAAACAAAACTTTTTTTCAGTCCGCCGCGCTTTTTGTTCATGGCTGCCTCCGGATTATCCCCAGCTTTTCGAGGATTAAGTTTTGCCTCGCGAACATGACCCGTTCGTCCTCTTTCCTTATATGGTCGTAACCCAGCAGGTGCAACATTCCGTGAACCGTCAGAAACGCCAGCTCCCTGTCTATGCCGTGCCCGTACCGCGAAGCCTGCCGCGCCGCCGTTTGCGCCGAGATGACAATATCCCCGAGGACAACCGCCTTCGTGTCGGGGTTGGGGTCGCCCGACAGGAAGGAAAGCACGTCCGTGGGGCGGTCGATTTTTCTGTAACGGCGGTTAAGGGAGCGGATTTCCTCGTCGGAAACAAGGCTGAGCGACGTTTCGGCGAGATAGGCGAAGCGTTCCGTTGACAGCACCGCGTTGCAGCACTTGAAAGCGAGCGGACGAAAATTATACCCCGATTTTACTTTGTCGTTATACAACAGCTTCAAGTTAATGGACATTCAGGGCGTCCTCCGGGAATCCTTCTTCGGTGATTTTCGGAAATATTTCGGGTTTTCCGGTTTCGCGTGTTTTTCGTAAGCCTTTACTATTTCCTGAACCAACTTGTGCCGCACGACGTCCTTGTCGGTAAAGCGGCATAACGCCACGGAGTCTATTCCTTCGAGAACCTTGACGGCGTCCACCAAACCCGAACGCTTTGCGTCGGGAAGGTCAATCTGGGTTATGTCGCCCGTGATGACCATTTTACTGTTAAAGCCGAGCCGCGTCAGGAACATTTTCATTTGTTCGGGGGTGGTGTTTTGCGCTTCGTCAAGGATAATGAAGCTGTCGTCAAGCGTTCTGCCCCTCATATAAGCGAGCGGCGCGACTTCGATGGCGCCCCTTTCTATGTGTTTCGCGAACGCTTCCGCCCCCATCATGTCGAACAGCGCGTCATAAAGCGGGCGAAGGTACGGGTCAACCTTGTTTTGCAAATCGCCGGGCAAAAACCCCAGTTTCTCCCCCGCTTCCACGGCGGGGCGGGTAAGGATAATCCTGTGCGCTTCCTTCGCCTTGAAGGCGCGGACCGCCTGCGCGACGGCGAGATAGGTTTTGCCCGTTCCGGCGGGACCCACCCCGAATATGACCGTGTTGTTCCTGATTTTTTCAATGTAGCGTTTCTGCCCCACGGTCTTAGGGCGGACGGGCTTGCCCGTAAAAGTCACGAAAACGCAGTCCCCGTCCAACGAGGAAAGTTCGCCCGCCTGACCGTCGCGCGTCATATCCGCGATATAACGGACGTTTTGCTCGTTAAGCGGTTCCCCCCGTTTGAGAAGACCGAGCATATTTTCAATCGCGGTCGCGGCGCCGCCGACGTCCCCGTCTTCGCCGGTGATTTTGATTTCGCCGTCCCTGCCGATGATTTTCACGCCGAAGCGCGCGCTTATGATATTTATGTTTTTGTCAAAATCGCCGAAAAGCGCCCGCGTTTCCTCCATGCTGTCCGAAATAAGCGTCTTTTCCGTCAATGCCCCACTTCCCTTCGGAGGTTGCCTTTTGCTCTCTGCGCCAATTATACCACGTTTCGCGAAAAAAAGCAAGCGGCTTAACGCGAAAAAGGCTTTCGCAAGCCGCCCGTTTTTTTTTTTTTGTTTTTGTTTTTTTTTCGGGTATTATTTTTTTCCGCTCGTCGCGAACTGCAAAAGCAGCTGCGCCGTCACTGCGGCCATGAACACCAGCCAGCCGGGGTGCCACGCGCCGAAAACAAAGCCGATAAACATATAAAGCGAAGCCGCCGAAATCCATATAACCCCGCTCAGCAACCCGAACCTTTCGTTTTCCGCGAATTTTTCGTTTTCCGCGAACTGTTCCGAAAGCTCTTTGTCGACCCATCTTTTGAACCACGGTTTTTGGCGGTCTTCCATCGTTAAACCGAGATAAATCAAAACAGCCGTTCCGATAACGACGGGCAGGGCGACCGTTCGCCCGGCGTGAAGCGCCTGTTCGGATTTGACGTGTTTGCCCCAATCGTAATTTTTCAAATTCGCGGTGGATATGCCCGCCATGAACTCGCCCGCCCCGAACAAAATCCCCGCCGATATTAAACCGACGGCCAGCGCGAACAACAAGCCTTTTTCTTTTTTCATGGGGTATACGGAAGGAGAATCCTGCGTCAGCCCCAAGTAGGTGTAAGCCGCCGCCGAAATCGCGATAAACGGCGCCGCCGTCATTAAGATTGTCCCCAGATTGTCGGTTTTCCCCCACGCGAAAAGGGTCGCGATTATCCCGATTATCGCTACGGCGGTCACCGCGGCGTAGCCGACGGCGTGGAATTTGTCCAACGGCTTGTTTTGCGAAAAGAAACCGCTGATGATTTCCCGCCGTTTTTTCATTCCGGCAAGCTCGGCGATTTCGGCTAAGTCGCCGAGTTCGGCAATCACCTTCGCGGCGGCTTCGTCTTCGCCCATCCCCTTCTCGATAAGGTCGCGGGCGCGTTCAAGCGTATTCGCCGTAACTTCCTCGCGAAAGTCGTTTAACTGCGGCGTTTCCTCATAACCGGCGAACAGCTCCGCCGCCGCCGATTTAATCCTGTCTTCCATAATCATTCCTCCAACAACGCTGAAATTATTTTCGCCGTGAAACACCAGTCGATTTTATTCCGTTTCAGCAGGTCAAGCCCTTTTTCGGTGATTGTGTAATACCGCCTGCGCCCGCCCCGCGTTTCGTCGCCCCAGTAAGACGCAATCGCGCCGTCTTGCTCCAACCGCTTGAACGAGGCGTAAAGCGTGGCTTCTTTAAGCTCGTAACGCTCGCCCGTCTTTTCGGTAATCGCTTTGCGGACTTCATAACCGTAGCGGTCTTTTTTCGATAAAAGCTGCAATATTATCGTGTCGGTATGCCCGCGCAAAAGGTCGGACGAAATCCTTCCCGTTTCTTCCTCAGACAAATTGTATCACCTCCCAACGTATAATATAACATATATTACTATATCTGTCAACATACTTTTGAAATTTTTTTGCTTGACAAGAATATGAAAACATGGTAGAATGACCGTTGTGAGACTCGCGGGTTTTGCGCGAAGGTGGTGGAATGGCAGACACGCTACTTTGAGGGGGTAGTGGGCGTTAGCCCGTGTGGGTTCAAGTCCCATCCTTCGCAGCCGAGAACCTCGGCTCGCATGAAGCACACCGAAAAATTGTGCGAAGTACGGGCGCGGTCTGTTTTGCCGGCGGAACCTCGTCGGTTGACGGTTCAAGTTTTCAAGCAGCAAGGAAAAACCGGGGCGGTATGCCCCGGCTTTTTTTTCGTCTATTGTTATCACCATATTACTTGCCGCACCTTCGCCGCTTGCGCCCGTTATACCGCCGCCCTCTTTCGCTCCGTTTGTTTGAGCTGATTGAACGAGCAACCGGGGCAAGTGATTGCGGCGCGTTCGTCCGTAACCATCCCCGCGTCAAATATGTCTGCAAAGTCGTTGAGAATACTTTTGTTTATTAAACCGCCGCCCGGTCCGATAACCATTTGTATATCATAACAAATGGTTTCGTCTATTTCCGTATTCACAAGCGGACACGTATATTCAGCTTCCATTTTTCATTACCTCCAATATTGCGTGGATTTCCGGACCGAATTTTTCTTTTCCGTATGCGGATATTAGCCGCCTTTCTTCATCAAGCAAAACCGCGTTACCGTCGCCGGAAACATACAGCGAGCGGTTGCCTTGGTCGAACATGACGACGGCGTTGTCAATATAGCCTTGCGCCTGCGCTTTCGTTACGCCATGTTTCAGCGCGTGTTTATTCACGGACGCAATTTTCATCGGCACCGCTTTTTTTGCCTCGCCGATGTTCGGGTTTACTATGCCTTGGCTTTTCAAGTCGTTTATCTTATTGTTGACCGCCGCGTAATTCATCTTCTCCACCGCCTGCGCCCATTATACCGCCGCCCGGCGCGTTTGTCAAGCGAGATACCGAGCGGGTTCTGAAAATTTTTCAGAAAAATCGGGGAACGGAAACTTTTTCTTTTTTTCAATCGTTCTATTAACAGGAGGCGAAATTATCATGATAACACAAATCCGATTAAACCGCGAAGCGCCGAACATTATGTCCGAGGGACACGACGCGGAGTACGCCGCCGTCGAGGAATACGGCGCGGAGTACATCGTCGGGGAATACGGCGACATGATGTACAAGCTCGCGACGGCGTATCTGAACAACCGTTCCGACGCGTTTGACGCGGTTCAGGACGTTTTGCTCGCGGTTCACGTCAAAAAGCCCGTCTGGAACGACCGCGACCACGTCAAGCCGTGGATAATCCGAGCGGTAATCAACAAGTGCCGCGATTACAACAAGAACCCGTGGAACAAGAACAGCGTCAATTTAAGCGAGGCATACGGCGTTTCGGCGGACGACGCCGACTACGGCTTGCAGGAAACGCTGGCGAACCTTCCGCGACAGTACAGGATTCCGCTGTATCTGCACTATTACGAGGGGTATAAAATCAAGGAAATCGCGGAGATTTTGAAAGTCGGCGAAAGCGGGGTCAAGAAACGGCTTGTCAAAGGGCGCGAAATGCTCAAAAATCTTTTATAACAAAGGAGAAAACATCATGGAAGACAAAAAATTATTCAGTTATATCGACGGCGTAAATTTAACGCCGGACATGAAAGAGCGGTTGGTTCAAACCGCGGAAAGCGCGGGGGGCGGGGAAAATCCGCGCGTTTCGTTCGCGAGGAAGAACCTCGCGATGATTGGCGGGGCGGCGGCGGTTATCTGTCTGCTTTTCGGCGGCGGATTTTACCTCCTTAACGGGGGCGCGCTCGACCCGCTCGCGGAAGGCGATACGGACGCGACGAAAGACCGGACTGTCGCGGAAACGAACGACGCGCTCGTCGCGGATGATGCACTCGTAGTGGATGACGCGCTAGTCACGGATGACGCGCTCGTTGCGGATGACGGGCTTATCGCGGACGACGCGCTCGTTGCGGATGACGTACTCGTCACAGATGACGCGCTCGTTGCGGATGACGCGCTCGTTGCGGATGACGCGCTCGTTGCGGATGACGGGCTTATCGCGGATGACGTACTCGTCACAGATGACGCGCTCGTCACAGATGACGCACGCGTCGGAATAGCGTGCGGAGGGACGGACATTGATTTCGATAAGCCGGCTTGGTTCGTGGACGGCGGTTATGTAAGCCGGGGAATTGACGGTTCCCATAATGGGATTGACATATCCGCCGATTACGGAGCGGCGATATTCGCAGCGGAGGACGGCGTGGTAGTGCTTGCGAGCAATTATTACGGTTACGGGCGTACCGTGATAATCAAGCACGGCGACGGAATCGAAACGCTGTACGCCCATTGTAGCGAGTTGCTTGTAAACAGCGGGGATTACGTTACGCGAGGGCAAAAAATAGCGGAAGTCGGGACGACGGGATATGCGGAGCTGGATAAACCAAATTGCCATTTTGAAGTAAAGGACAATGAAACGAGCCTTGACCCTATGGACTATTTAAGTTAATTTTACGTTATTGGGGCGTCCTCGCAAAAGGACGCCCCTTTTCGCCGCGCGATTTGTCGCTGCGGCTTTTCTTGTTTATTTCAATGTAATCGCTTCGACTTTTTTCAGTATCTGACGCAAAGGGTCCACGACAAACCCCGCCGA
>JAIRWE010000040.1 GCA_031253365.1 Oscillospiraceae bacterium
CGCCGAAAAAAATTTCGGCGGTTTTTTTATTCCGGCAACCCGATTTTATCTTTTAACGCTTCCTGTAACAACGCCGAAAGGCTGATATTCATTTTTTTGGCGCGGTCCGCCATGTACGCGGGGATTGTAACGTCTTTATGAACCGCCCTCGTTTCAACGGAACGGCGGTATGCGTCGAAGTCAACGGCGACCCACGAAACCAACTCGTCGTCTTCGCGGGTTGGCTCAACCATTGAGGGCGCGGGTATTTGCTGACCGCTGTCCTGTAAGGAAACAGCGTGAACGCATATTAAATCCTGCGCCATTTCCAATGCTTCCGCAAAGGTTTCCCCTTGCGTCATACGGTCAATGTCCGGCACATAAACGAGGAAAAATTTATCCCCTTTCTTCGGCGGCGTTATTACCACCGGGTAAACGTGTTTGTTATCTTTGATTTTCATATTGAATCCCTTCCTCACCTCTTTAATACATTATACATACTTTATATGTACTTGTCAATGTGTATTTTGAAACTGCGCAAAAAAACCGACCGCCGAAAAAATTTTTTCGGCGGTTGGTTTTTTATTTCAGCGGCACGCCGAGTTCGGACGCGATAGCTTTTTGCAGGGTGAGAGAAAAGTTGATTTTCTTTTCTTTCGCCCGTTGTTCAAGCCATTCGGGGAGCGTTACGTTCTTTCGCACATACTTGATAAAATGCGCTTTCGCGTATTCGTCCGCGTTCACGCTGATGATGTTCACGAAGGTTTCGCACCCTTGCATTTCACATTCGGCTTTCACTGCGTCAGCGTCAACCGCTTTCACGTCGGACGGTTGCGGTAATTCGTAGCCGTCGATGTCGGCGTAAAACACGCGAAGCGCGAGCGCGTCCATAGCCATTGCGATAGCTTCGTCGAGGGTGTCGCCCTCCGTCGTAAGGCAATCAAAGTCGGGGAAGTTCACGACGTAACCGCCGTTCGCCTCATCTTTCAAAAAGACAGCCGGATAATTGCTCAACATAGTCGTTTTCTCCTTTATTGATGTCATTATAACATCAAATGCGCGTTTTGTCAATACGTATTTTGAAACTGCGCAAAAAAACCGCCGAAAAAAATTTCGGCGGTTGGTTTTTTTATTCCGACAACCCGATTTTATCTTTTAACGCTTCCTGCAACAACGCCGAAAAGCTGATATTCATTTTTTCGCGCCGCTGTCAACGGATTGCTTGTTATAACCCTTTTTCGGCGCAAGCCCGGCAATATTTACTTGCAATTATCTCACCAACGTGATATAATACAAAAAAACAAAGCAAAGGAACCGTTATCATGGCAAATGAATTCGATGTATCGCTTGACGTCATTATGAAGGAGTTCGAGCTGGAAACGGTTTACGTGCCGTTCGACCCGTCGGATATTTTCATAAGCAACAACGACATCAACCGCCCCGGGTTGCAGTTCGCGGGGTTTTACGAGTATTTCGACAATACGCGCATACAGATAGTCGGCAGGGCGGAAGTGGCTTATATGGAGCGTTATCCCGCCGACGAAAGGAAGGGTATCTTTGAAAAGCTGTTCGCCACAAAACCGCCCGTAATCATTCTCACGCGGGAAATTCCGCCTTATCCGGAATTTATCGAGTTTGCCCAAAAATATGAGGTTCCGGTTTTGAGCAGCTTTGAAAGCACATCCACTTTCATGGCGAAACTAATCGCGTTTTTGAATCTGAAACTGGCTCCCCGCATAACGCGCCACGGCGTTCTTATCGAGGTTTACGGCGAGGGGATGCTTATTCTGGGAGAAAGCGGCGTGGGGAAAAGCGAAACCGCGATTGAGCTGGTCAAACGCGGGCATAGGTTGGTCGCCGACGACGCCGTGGAAATCCGAAAAACGTCGAACATCACGCTGGTGGGCAGTTCCCCGGACAATATCAGGCACTTCCTTGAATTGCGCGGGATAGGGATTATCAACGCGCGTCAGCTTTTCGGGATGGGCGCGGTCAAACTTTCGGAAAAAATCAACATGGTCGTGGAGCTTGAATTATGGAATCCCGAAAAGGTTTATGACAGGATGGGCGTGGACAATCATTATATGTCCATCTTAGGGGTGAAAATCCCGCATCTTACCATTCCCGTAAAACCCGGGCGCAATCTGGCGGTTATTCTGGAAGTCGCGGCGATGAACAACAGGCAGAAAAAAATGGGATATAATGCGGCGCAGGACCTGCTTGACCAACTCGGCTTGAACATGGAGGGAATCAATACCGTTAAGGATTGGGGAGAAAAATGAGCAGCGGCAACCGCCGAAAAATGCCTGTGTACGCCGCCGAAATTGACGCTATATGTAAAAAATACGGAGCCCGGTTTCTCGGCGGCGCGGTTATAGCGCCTTATACCTCGTTCAAAATCGGCGGAATTTGCGATATTGTCAAAATCAACGGCGTCGGGGTTTTGACCGAGCTTTTGCGTTTTTGCGGGGAAAACGGCGTTCCCCGTCATATTCTCGGCAGGGGGAGCAACGCGCTTATCAGCGACAAAGGGCTGGAAGGCGTCGTTTTGCTGTTCGGGGACGATTTCGCGAATATTTCCGTCAGCGGTCGCCGCGTGGAATGTCAGCCGGGCGCGAGGCTTTCGGATATTTGCAAAAACGCCGCCAAACACTCGCTTACGGGGATTGAGTTCGCCTACGGGATACCGGGTTCGGTCGGCGGAGCCGTTTACATGAACGCGGGCGCTTACGGCGGGGAGATTAAAGACGTGTTCCGTTCCTGCTCTTATCTGGACGAGGGGCTTGTCCCGCGGGAGGCGGACGCGTCGGAAATGGGGTTCGCTTACCGTAAGAGCGTCTTTTCGGAAAACAACCGGGTGATTACGGGCGTGAAATTGGCTTTGAAACGCGGGAACAAATCGGATATTACGGGAAGAATGGACGAAGTCGCGGCTTTGCGCCGGGAAAAGCAGCCGTTGGAATACCCGAGCGCGGGCAGCGTGTTCAAACGTCCGAACGGGTTTTTCGCCGCCAAATTGATTGACGAGTGCGGGCTTCGCGGCGTTTGCGTCGGCGGGGCGCAGGTAAGCGACAAGCACTGCGGTTTCATAATAAACAAAAACGGCGCGTCGTTCGGGGACGTCAAAGGGCTGATAGAGCTGATTAAGGAAAAGGTTTACGCCAAAACGGGCGTTACGCTGGAATGTGAAATAAAAATATTTGAGTAAAAAAAATATTTTATAATACGGCAATCCCGCGTGAAACGCGGGATTGCCGTATTCGGTTTCTAAATGTCGCCGAGACTTTTCGCTTTCAGATAAGAGTTTATAAAGCCGTCGATTTCCCCGTCCATAACCGCGTTGATATTTCCGATTTCAAAACCCGTTCTGTGGTCTTTCGCCATGGTGTAAGGCATGAACACATACGAACGTATCTGCGCCCCCCACGCTATTTGCAGCTGCTCCCCTTTTATGTCCGAGATTTTGTTCAGGTGCGCCCTTTCTTTTATTTCAATCAACTTGGATTTCAGCATACGCAGGGCATATTCGCGGTTTTGGTTCTGGCTTCGTTGGGTTTGGCAGGCGCAGACTATTCCGGTGGGTTTATGAATTATGCGGACGGCGGAACTGGTTTTGTTGACCTTCTGCCCGCCCGCCCCGCTTGCCCTGAAAAACTCGGTTTCCAAATCTTCCGGGCGAATGTCGACTTCGATATCGTCGTCTATTTCGGGCATCACCTCAAGGCTGGCGAAGCTCGTGTGCCGGCGCCCGGAAGAATCAAAAGGAGAGATTCTCACAAGGCGGTGAACGCCGTTCTCGGACTTCAAAAACCCGTAGGCGTTCGCGCCCTGAATGAGTACGGACGCGCTTTTAATCCCGGCTTCCTCCCCGTCGAGGCAGTCCAAAAGCTCGGCTTTATAATCGTGGCGTTCCGCCCAGCGATTGTACATACGGTAAAGCATTTCGACCCAATCCATCGCCTCGGTTCCGCCCGCCCCCGCGTGAAATGTCAGAATGGCGTTTTTGCCGTCATATTCCCCCGTGAGCAAAGTGACGAGTTTCTGCTCTTCCAGTCCCGCGCGCGCCTTCGCCGCGAGAGCGCGTATCTCGGGCAGGAGGGATTCGTCCTCCTCGTCGTCGGCAAGCTCAATCATGGTGAGAACGTCGTCAAAACTTTCGGCAAGTTTTTTGAAGGTTTCGGTTTTGTTTTTCATGTCGCCCAATTTTTGACGGATTACCCTCGCGTTTTCCGCGTCGTCCCAAAAATCCGGGCGCGACGACGCTTCCTCAAGCGCGGCGATTTCCCCTTTCAGACCGTCCAAATTAAGGGCGACGGCCAGTTCGTTAAGCTGCGGCTTCAAGTTTT
Source organism: Oscillospiraceae bacterium (assembly GCA_031253365.1). Lineage (GTDB taxonomy): Bacteria > Bacillota > Clostridia > Oscillospirales > Ruminococcaceae > Ruminiclostridium_E. The sequence continues at coordinate 4,326 of JAIRWE010000040.1, forward strand.
CAAATTCCAGCCGCAGTTCCTCGTATTGTAGCATAGGCAATCTCCTCGGAATCTGTTTAACGCAGTAATTTCAAAAAAATCTCAGGTATAAAATTGTTCTTATCGAAAAATCTGTCCGGCTCAAAGTCGGACGGCGTTATCTTTTCGGCGTAATCGCGCAGCAATTTCGGGGGGGCGTCGCGCCGCCTTTCCAGCGCCTTATGAAGCGCCGCGTTGATTTCCCCGCGGGTTCCCACACACTCGAAAGGCTTGTCGCGGGCGGGGTCGGCGAGAGCCGCGAGCGTTTCGGCGAGTTCGCCGTCGTCAAGGAGATTTTTGTTAAAAATGCCCGCCAAAACATCGTCGTCCAACCAAGCCGCCAGCATTATGTAAACGTACAGGCACTTGGCGCATTTAAGGCACCAGGTATTTGTTTTGGTTCCCTTGTTGCAGGACTGGAATACCGAAAAATATTTCGGATACCGCGTAAATTCCTTTGTTATCCGATACTCGTTCCAGGCGCGCAAAAGGCTGAAATATTCGGGGAGACCCTCGCCCAAACGGGCGGTATATTCGCGGAAATCGCGCTCAAATTCCGTGCTTTTGCTGTATTGATGGTTTACTTTTGTGCCGGGGACATTGCCCTCGTTCGCGCTGCTTTCGTTAGACAGCACTATGTAACGCTTACCCGTTATATAGGCGAACACAAGCGACGAAAAAGCGACTATCGCCGAAAAAGGGGTGTGCCCGTTCAGATAGCCGCGCCCGTTTAATTCAAGCAAAACGGGGGATATGGAGCGGCTCGCCTTGATAATGCGCGAGTCGGGGTAACCCGCCGTCCTCGCGGAATCGGTCGCCCTGCGTATTTCGCCGATTACGTAGCAAAGGTTATCGCCGCGCGCCTTCAAACCGCCGAGAAGCTCAAGCGTGACGACGCTGTCTTTGCCGCCCCCGACGGGGACGAGGCACCCGCTCAACTCACGGGCGTCGGCGTGCCGCGCGACGCTCCCGTTCGGACGCTCCGAGATTATTGTCATAAAATCGTCTCGGGGGGTTATGCCGTTTTGGTAAAAAAACTCCCCCAATCCGTTCAGATACAGCTTTTTCCACCATTTAACCTGCCAATCGTCAAGGCTTCCGCAACGAACCTCGACGACGGGGGGGCAGGCGCATTTCCAGTAACTGACAAGCTCCGCCATCCCGAGATTGAACACCAACTCCCGCAGCAACGCGGGGTTCGCGGAGGGAACGGCGCTTTCCGTGTTAAAAGACCAGCGCGGCGTAAACTCATACCCGTCAACGGAAAAGCGGAAAGAAAACCCGTTTCCGGTAATCGAATAGCCGTGGTAAATAAATTTTTTATGGACGCTGCGCAACTCGTCGTATCTGCTCACGGCGACCTCCGAAAACCCGTTTAACTTCCGAAGTTTTCCCCGTTATCCACGTCGCCGAACCCCGACGCGCCCACCATATCGCGACCGTGAATGTTATATTTAAGGCGCTCTTTCTCCACCAGTTCCTCGATGTGGCGCAAAACCGCGCGCGGCTTTTTTATGGAAATAAGCGTCAACTCCGGCGAGGTTTTGTCCTTCGCGTGGATTATAACCGTGCCGCAACCGAAAATCCGCTGAAAAAAAGGAAGTTTCAGCGACACGTCCACCACGCGGTAAAGCTCCAGCCGCTCTTCTTTGACGCTGAGCAGCCCTATGCTCGTAAACATCTTGTTCGTCACGAGAATGTACCGCGTGAACGAAAGCGGCAGCCCCAAACGGCATCTTCTGCCGCGCCACACCACGTCGCCGTAGTTATTGTCGAATTTTGTTTCAGCCATAATCAAACCATCCCTTAAATTTATCGCCACGCGTCTCGCGCCTTACCGGAATGATAACATATTCGGCGCGGTTTGTCAACCTGAGCTTTATTTCACTTCAACCCCGATGTAATAGTGCTTTAATATATCGACATAACCGTACCCTTGATTGTTCGCCAGAATATTGGCGCCGTTTTGCGACATTCCCGCGCCGTGTCCGTAGCCGTAGGTGGTGAACGTAAAGGTGTCGCGGTTATTGTCGTAGCTTACGGTGAAAGCGGCGCTGCGCAGTTCGGATATTCCCATTATCTTCTCCCTGAAAACGCGACCCGTAATTTTAATTTCGTTTCCGCCGTTCGTGTACGATGTTTTCCCGCCTATTGACAGTTCCCCCACGTAAACGGTGTCAACCCAGCTTAATATTTTGAACCATCCGGCGGGGTCGCCCGAAAGCTCAATCCCCGTTTCTTTAAGCACTTTGAGCATAACCTCATTCGACGTAAAAACCTTTGTCAAGCCGTAATTCGGGTCGTACTGCTCGTCAAAAACGCATTTCACGCTCCGCAGATAGGGGAAGTCCTCGCCCCACACGTTGACCGACGACGACGAATATCCCGCCGTTGAAGCGCAAAACACCGACTGTATAAGCTCGCCGTTATAGTATATGCCTTTCCCCGCCACTTCGTTCACACACTCCTTCACTTTATCGGAAGCGGCGGACGCCAAGATAAACGTCGGCGTGGCGGAAAGGGCGTTTTGCCTTTTGATATATGTGTAAGCGGCGACGGCCTGCGCTTTAATCGCCTCCCTGTTGAACGAGCTGCCGATTTCATTTTGAACGATACGCGACACGATGTCGTTCGCGT
>JAIRWE010000193.1 GCA_031253365.1 Oscillospiraceae bacterium
GCCGATTTTATCGGGGAAAGCAACATAATAGACGGGGTGATGCGCGCGGATTACACCGTCGCGTTTTCCGGCGCGGTTTTCGAGTGCCTCGACAAGGGCTTCGCGGAGAACGAACCCGCGGATGTCGTAATCCGCCCCGAGGACGTGCTTATCACCGCCGCCGGCGAGGGTCATCTCGCCGGAACCGTGAAGGACGCCACGTTCAAGGGCGTGCATTACGTGATGTTCATAGAATCGAAGGCGGACGGCTTTGTCTGGAGCGCGAAAAGCACGAAGATGTTCCCCCCCGGCAGCGACGTGGGAATGACCATCGTCCCCGACGCCATTCACGTTATGAAGAAGGTGGCGACATGAACAAAAAGCCGCTCGTATACCCGTATATCGCGTGGATTGTGATTTTTACCGTCATACCGCTGCTGCTGATTATCTATTACAGCCTGCACGTAACCGTCAACGGCGAACGGGTGCTGTCCTTGGACAACTTCGCGCGGATTTTTGAAGCCTCCGAAAACCCGCGAAACGGGGAAAACATCTATATATACCTTGAAGTCATTTGGCGTTCCGTAAGGCTCGCCGCCGTGTGTACGTTCCTGTGCGTCGCGTTGGGCTATCCCATCGGCTATATCCTCGCGGGGAAGGAATTCGACGACAGCGGCGTTCTGATTTTTTTCTTCCTCATACCCATGTGGATGAACGTCCTGCTCAGGACATACGCCTGGCTGACAATCCTCGAAAACAACGGCGTCATAAACTCGACGCTGGCTTTTTTCGGTCTGCCGAAGCAAACGCTGCTCTATAACGACACGGCGGTAATCCTCGGAATGGTCTACAACTTCATTCCCTTTATGATACTGCCGGTCTACACCGTGCTTAAAAAGCTGAACGTCGGTATTATCGAAGCGGCGCAGGACTTGGGCGCGTCCCGCCGCGAAGTGTTTTTGAAGGTGATTTTCCCGCTCAGCATTCCCGGCGTCATATCGGGCGTGACCATGGTGTTCATGCCCGCCGTGACCGCGTTCGTCATTTCCAACCTGCTGGGCGGCGGGCAGTTCATACTCATAGGCAACATGATAGAACAACAGTTCCTGCGCGTCGGAAACTGGGGGTTCGGCTCCGCCATCTCGGTCGTTCTGATGTTTATGGTGCTGCTTTCCGTCGGGATTTTCTCGTTGGTTGACAAGGACACGGGGAGCGGGGGGGGGGACGCTGTATTGAAAAAGCTCAAACGCCTTTATCTCGCCTTGATGCTGTTTTTCCTTTATTCGCCGATAGCCGTGCTGATTGTGTATTCGTTCAACGAATCCAAGTCCCGCGCGAATTGGAGCGGCTTCACCCTCAAATGGTACGCGCAGCTTTTCGGCGACCCCGGAATAATGAACGCCTTAGCCACGACGCTGTCGGTGGCGGCTCTCTCTTCCGCGGCGGCGACGACTATCGGAACGGCGGCGGCAATCGGCATAGACTCGATGAAGGGCGCCAAAAAAAGGCTCGTCATGGGGCTGACGAACATTCCCGTGGTCATTCCCGAAATCGTTATCGGCGTTTCGCTTATGATACTGTTCATGTACGTCTGCGGCGCGCTGGGCGTAGGGATGGGGTACCACACGCTCCTGCTCGCGCACGTTATCTTTAACGTGCCGTTCGTGATTTTGTCGGTGCTGCCCAAGCTGCGGCAGACGGACGAAAACCTGATTGAGGCGGCCCTCGACCTCGGGGCGAGTCCGTCCTCGGCGTTTTTTAAGGTGCTGCTGCCGCAGATAATGCCCGGCGTCATAACGGGCGCCATGCTCGCCTTCACGCTGTCGATAGACGATTTTATCGTCAGCTTCTTCACGGCGGGCGCGGGCACGACGAACCTTTCAATCCTTATTTTCTCGATGGCGCGGCTGGGGATTAACCCGAAAATCAACGCCCTTTCCGCAATCATGTTCACCGTGGTTTTGCTTTTGCTTTACCTTATAAACAAAAGGGAAACGATAAACAAAAAAAGGAGGGAAAAAAATGCTCAAATCCGTTAGCGTATTAACGTCCTTCGCGCTTTTGCTCGCCGCGACCGCGACGCTCGCGTCGTCGTGCGGTTCCGGACCGGTAATCAACGTGTATAACTGGGGCGATTACATCGACGACAGCGTGCTGAAAGCGTTCACGGAGGAAACGGGAATCCGCGTCAATTACAGCACCTACGCCAGGAACGAGGAAATGTACGAAAAGGTAAAGAGGGGGAACTCCGGTTACGATATAGTAGTTCCGTCCGACTTTATGGCTTCAAAGATGATAAAAGAGGGGCTGCTCGAAAAGCTCGACTTTTCCGCCATACCGAACTTTTCAAACATAGACGGGCGGTTCACCTCCCTTTCATACGACCCGTCCGACGAATACAGTGTGCCGTATATGTGGGGCACCACGGGAATCCTGTACAACACGACGATGGTTGACGAAACCGTCGACAGCTGGGACATACTGTGGGACGCGCGTTATTCGGGGCAAATCTTCATGTATGAGAGTATGCGCGACATTTTCGCCGTCGCGCAGAAAAGGCTCGGTTTTTCGATAAACGACACGGATATAAATAACCTGAACGCGGCGAAGATGTCGCTGTCCGAACAAAAGCCCCTCGTTCAGGCGTATTTGGACGAAAGCATCAAAGACAAGATGATAGGGCGCGAAGGCGCGCTCGCGGCGGTGTTTTCCGGCGACGCCTTCTATTGCATCGAAGAGAACGACGAGCTGGCGTACATCGTCCCGAAAGAGGGGAGCAACGTGTGGTACGACGTCCTCGTTATCCCGAAAGGCTCGAAACGCAAGCAGGAGGCGCAGCAGTTCATCGACTATATGTGCCGCCCCGACGTCGCCCTTAAAAACACGCTGTACGTGGGTTACTCCACGCCGAACAAGGAAGCGTACAAGCTTCTGGACGAGGACTGGCAGGGCAGCGACGTGTATTGGCCGGACGACGACGTGCTGGACAGGTGCGAGGTCATGGTGGATTTGGGCGCGTTCACGCAGGAATACGACAGGGCGTGGACCGAAGTGCTGGCGTCAAGGTGACGGCGGCGGGGGGAGCGGCGGCGGCTTTCGCGAGGGCGGCTTTCGCGAAGCCGCCCCGCCCGCGAGCGCCGTTTCAAGCACCGCCTCTATGCTGTCCGCCCCGATGAAGCGCAGACCGTTCCTGACGGTTTCGTCCAGCTCGGAGATATACGGCTCGTTTTCCTTCGGGATAAGCACGGTTTTGATTCCCGCCTTGTACGCCGCCATCGCTTTTTCCTTCAACCCGCCGATAGCCAGCACCTTCCCGTGGAGGGTGATTTCCCCCGTCATGGCGACGTCCCTGCGGACGGCTATGCCCGACAGCGCGGAAATCAGCGCGGTCACCATGGTCACACCCGCCGACGGTCCGTTCTTGGGCGTCGCCCCTTCCGGCGCGTGGATATGAATGTCCTTGTTTTTGTGGAACTCGGGGTCAATCCCGTATCTGTCCGCCAGCGTCCGGACGAGGCTCACCGCGATTTTCGACGACTCTTTCATTACGTCGCCGAGCGAACCGGTAATCTCGATTTTCCCCTTCCCGTCCATGACCGCCGCTTCAAGCGGCATAATTACGCCCCCGACGGAGGTCCACGCCAGCCCGTTCGCCACGCCGACTTCGTCGCCGGCGGAAAGGTGTTCGGGGAGGTGTTTTTTTACGCCCAAATATTTCCCGATGTTTTGGGCGTTCAGCGTGACCTTCCCCGCGCCCGCCACAATCTCCCTCGCCGATTTTCGGCACAGCGCGGCGATTTTGCGTTCCAATTTGCGCACGCCCGCCTCCTTCGTATAAAAATCAATCAGGGAATAGACGGCGCTGTCCGCGATTTTCACCTTGGACGCGGAAAGCCCGTGCTTTTTCAGCTGCTTCGGGACAAGGTGCTTTTTTGCGATAAAAAATTTTTCGACGCGGTTGTAGCTGCTTAATTCTATGACCTCCATCCTGTCAAGCAGGGGCGGCGGTATGTCGTCGGTGTTGTTGGCGGTGGTGATGAACATTACGCGGCTCAAATCCAGCGGAATTTCAAGGTAATGGTCCGCGAAGGCCACGTTCTGCTCCGAGTCCAGCACTTCCAGCATGGCGGAGGACGGGTCGCCCCTGTAATCGCCGCTCATCTTGTCGATTTCGTCGAACAGTATGACGGGGTTCATCGAACCCACCTGTTTAAGCGCGTTCACTATCCTTCCGGGCATCGCGCCTATGTAGGTTTTGCGGTGCCCCCTTATCTCCGCCTCGTCGCGGACGCCGCCCAGCGAAATACGCGCGTATTTGCGCCCGAGCGACTTGGCTATGGACTGCCCCACCGACGTTTTTCCGACGCCGGGCGGCCCGGCAAGACAGATAATCTGCCCCTTGACGTCGGGCTTCAACGCGCGCACGGCGAAAAGCTCCAGTATGCGCTCCTTGACTTCCTTCAAGCCGTAGTGGTCCTTGTCAAGCTGCTTTTGCGCCTTCCCCATGTCGATTCTTTCTTTCGTGAACACGTTCCACGGAAGCTCGAGAACCGTGTCCAAATAAGAGCGGACGACCCCCGCCTCCTGCGAGAAGGGCGAAAACTTCACCAATTTTTCCGCCTCGCCTATGAGTTTCGCCTCGGTGTCCTTATCGAACCCTATGCTTTCTATTTCGGCGGCGTAGCCCAAAAACTCCTCCTGCGGGTCGTCCCTGTCGCCGAGCTGCCGCGAAAGTATGCGTATCTGCTCCCTCAGGTAATACTCGCGCTGGTTTTTTTCCAGGGCGTCGCGCACCTGCTCGTGAATGTCGATTTCAAGCTCCATTATGCCGATTTCCTTTTCAAGGACGGCGAGGAGGCGTTCGACCCGCTTTTTGGTGCTGCTGATTTCCAGCAGCTTTTGCTTGTCCTCCGGCTTTAAGTAGATATTAAAGACAATGCTGTCGAACAGCCTGTCGAGGTTGCTTTCCGTCAGAATACTCTGATAAAGCTCGCCGGGCATTTTCGGGGCGAGCGAACAGTATTTCTTGAAGATGTCCACAAGCATACGCGCCAAAGCCGTTTCCTCGTCCGCCGAAAGCGCGGAAAAGCGCGCGGGCTGTTCGACCCGCGAAACCGTGCATTTGAAGTAGGGCTCCGTGGCGTCAAGCGAAATCAGCTTCGCTTTGTACAGCCCCTCCACGAGAACCCGCGTGGCGTTTTCCGGGGTTTTGAGAATCTGCCTGACTTCGGTGACCACCCCTATTTTGTAAACGTCGTCAATCGTCGGCTCCGCGACCGAGGCGTCCTTTTGCGCCACGAGGAAAATCTTCCTCTCGCCGTTCGCCGCCGCTTTAAGCGCGTCCACGGACTTGTCCCGCCCCACGTCGAAATGCAGTATCATGTGGGGGAAGATTACAAGCCCGCGCATGGGAAGCGCAGGCATGGACTGCCGATTGTCTGTACCGCTCATCGTAAATTCCTTTCGCGTGTTTGTCACCGCATGATTTTCGCTATTCTCTCCGCCGCGTAAGGGCTGTTCATGGCGTAAAGGTGAATCCCGTCGACCCCGTTTGAGATTAAATCCGCGATTTGCTCCTCGGCATACGCCATTCCCGCGTCGCGAAGGGCTTGCGCGTCGTTCTCGTAACGCGCGACCATCTTCGCGAATTTCGGCGGCAGGCTCGCGGCGCACATCGAAACCGTGCGCTCTATCTGCTTCTTGCTTGTGACGGGCATAATCCCCGCCGAAACGGGCGCGTCTATACCGATGAGGCGAACCTTTTCCATAAACGAGTAAAACAGCGCGTTATCGAAAAAAAGCTGCGTGAACAAACACGAAACGCCCGCGTCAACCTTTTTTTTCAGGTTTTTCAAGTCCGAAGCCAAGCTGTCCGCCTGCGCGTGACCTTCGGGATAGCACGCCCCCGAAACGCAAAAATCGCCGCCGACGCCGACTATGAACCGCGCGAGGTCGCTCGCGTGCTTAAAGTCGTCGCGCGCGGGCGTGTCGGGGTTGACGTCCCCCCTGAGCGCGAGTATGTTTTCGATGTTGTTTTCGCCCAGCTCCCTCACGGCGCGCTCCGCGCCGTCCCTCGACAGGCTCGCGCAGGTCAGGTGCGCCATGGCCTCCACGCCGCACTTGTTCTTGATGAACGAGGCGATTTCAAGCGTGCCGTCGCCGCCGCTCCCCCCCGCGGAACAGGTAACGCTGATAAAATCAGGCTTCAGCGCGGCGATTTGTTCCAGCACGGGGAAAACCCCCTCCCGCGTGAAATCGCGCGCCGCGTCTTTTTTCGGGGGGAATACCTCTATCGAAAACACGGGCTTCCCCCTGCCGAACATTCGCGATATTTTCAAGCCGCGCACCCCCTCTCTCCGTAAGACACCCCTGTAATTTTACTACATAAACGCGGTAATGTCAACCGCCGCGCCGCCGCCGCCGAGATTTATTTTGCGCGCCGCCGCCGCGCGCTTGACATTTATTTCATTTGCGGTTATAATAAGGCAATGGGGTAAATCCGAATGAAAATCACCGATGTAATAAAAAAAAATCTGCGACCCATAATTATCGTGCCGACGGTGTTCGCTTTGATGGTGTCGGTCAGTTTCCTGTTTCTTCAAGTAACGCTTCGCGGGCAGCTCACGAAATACGCCGAAAGCGAAATGCGCGGCGTCGGCGAGTCTGTGCGGCTTAAACTGGCGGAAGCCGAGGTCACGCTTATAAACGCCTCCGTAATCGTCGGGAATATACTGGAAAAGGGCGGCGATACCGCCAAAGTGGCGGAATATTTCAGCGACGTCGCCGAGTGGCTCGACGGAACAGAGGGGCGGGTCGCCGGTTTTGACGGCTTATACGGCTATATAGACGGCGAGTATATAAACGTCGGCGCGTCCGGCGTCCTGTTGAGCGAACCGGGTTTTGAGCCTTCGGGGTTCCCTTGGTACAGGGCGGCGACGGAGGCGGTCGATGCGGTCGGATACACGCGGCTTTACACCGTTCCGGGGACGGAGGGGACGGCGGTGTCCGTCGCGGTTAAGGTCGAAACCGCCGGGGCGTTTCGCGGCGTTATCGCCATGGACATAAACATCTCGCTCCTTTCGGAGTACATTCGCGGGCTTTGGCTCGCGGACGGCGGATACGGCGTGTTGCTCGACGGGGACTTCAACATCGTGGCGCACCGCGACGACGATTTAATCGGCGTCAACCTGCGGAGCGTTGACGGACAGTATTTCAAAATCGCGGACGAACTCGCGTTCAAGGGCGAAGCCTCCGACCTTATCATAACCGACGTCGACGGGACGCGGGCGGCGGCGTTCTTCCGCGAACTGTTCGGCGGGTGCTATATCGGCGTCTTAACCCCGTATGAGGCGTACAGCCGCGATTTGAACCGCACGGCGGCGACGCTGGCGGCTTTGGGCGCGCTGTTCGCGGCGGTTCTCTTGTTCCTTTTGCTCAGGTTCAGCATGGCGAAGATGCTCTCGGACGAGGAAAGCCGCAGCAAGACAACCTTCCTCGCGCGTATGTCGCACGAAATCCGAACGCCCATGAACGCCAGAATCGGAATGAGCGAGCTTCTGCTGCGCGCCGACCTGCCGCCGAACGTCTACGAAAACGCGGTGAACATCAAAAACGCGGGCAACAACCTGCTGTCCATAATAAACGACATTCTCGATTTTTCAAAAATCGAATCCGGGACGCTTGAAATAGCAAGCGACGAATATTCCCTCGCTTCGGTGATAAACGACGTTATGGGTATCATCCGTATGCGCATGACGGGGAGAAGCGTGCGCCTTATGATAGACATCGACCCTCGGGTTCCGGGGCGGCTGGTCGGCGACGAGGTGAAAATACGGCAGATTATGCTCAACCTTTTGTCGAACGCCGTCAAGTACACGAAGGAGGGGCTGATTACCTTCGATTTGAGCGGCGAGGTCGCGGACGGCGCGGTAACGCTCGCCGTAAAGGTTTCGGACAGCGGGATAGGCATACGCGAGGACGATATAAAAAAGCTGTTCGGCGACTTCGTGCAGGTTGACACGGCGAAGCACAGGGGGGCGGAAGGCACGGGGCTGGGGCTTGCCATAACGCGCAGCTTCTGCCGCGCGATGGGCGGCGACATCACCGTTCAGAGCGAGTACGGGAAGGGTTCCGTTTTCACGGCGTTCATTCCGCAGAAATTCGACGAGTACGTCCCGTTCGCGCGGGTGGAAAACCCCGAAAGCAAGTTAGTCCTGTTCTACGGGGAGCGGCGTTTTACTGCCGGCTCGGTTCTGCGTTCGCTCGACAGTCTGGGCGTGAAATACATTCGCACCGACAGTATCAGCGAAGTGCGCGACAAGCTTTCGGAATTCACCCACATTTTCCTGCCGTCGTTCCGCTACGGGAACATCGCGTCGGAGCTGAAAAGCCTGCAAAAGCCGCCCGAAATCGTGCTTTTTACCGATATATCCGAAAACGTCGTTTTCCGGGGGGCGAACACCCTTACGCTGCCCGCGCACGTGCTTTCGGTAGCCGGCGCGCTCGACGGAATACGCGAGGAGCGCGGCGGCGGGGGCGGCGGCGGAACCTTCTTCGCGCCGGACGCGAAGGCGCTGATTGTGGACGACATCACCGCCAACTTATTGGTGGCGGAAGGGCTGCTGAACCACCGCAAGGTCAAGTCCGACAGCGCGAAACGCGCCGTGGAGGCGATAGACTTAATCAAAGCGAACGTCTATGACATAGTGTTCATGGACCACATGATGCCCGAAATGGACGGCGTCGAGGCGACCGCCCGCATAAGGGCGATAAACGGCGATTATTTCAAGAACCTGCCCATCATCGCCCTGACCGCGAACGCCGTTTCGGGAATGAGGGAAATGTTCCTCGAAAGCGGAATGAACGATTTTCTGGCGAAGCCCATCGAACCGGCGAAGTTAGACGACATACTGAAAAAATGGCTCCCCCCCGAAAAAATCAGGGAAGGCGCGGAGGAAGCCGAAGCCGAAAACGAGAACTCGGGCGAGTTTATCGGCGCCCTCGGGAAAATCGCCGGGGTTTCGACCGAACGCGCCTTGGCTTACGCGGGCGGGGACGAGTCCATGCTCGAAGGCAACGTGCGGATGATTACGGGTATGCTGCCCGAAGTCGCGGAAACGCTGCCCGGGCTTATAGACAGCAACCTTTCGCTTTACGCCATTCAAATCCACGGGCTGAAGAATATGCTGGGCAACATCGGCGCGTATCAGCTCGCGGAGACCGCGCAGGAAATCGAAAACTTCGCCAAGGCGGGGGAGGCTGAAACCTGCCGCGAGTTGGCTTCCGGCTTTTTGAGCGACCTTTCGCGGCTCATAACGGAGCTGAGCGCGCTTACGGCAAATCCCGAGGATAAGCAAAAGGGCGACGCGGAGACGTTTTACGGCGCGCTCCCGAAAATCAGGGCGGCGGCGGAGATGTTCGACAGCGCGCTTTCGTTGGAATTGCTGTCCGAGCTCAGGGTGTTCTCCTTCGGGGGCGAAATAGACAAAACCGTCGAAAACCTTGTCCGCGCCTTTGAGCGTTTTGACTTTGACGAAGCGGTAAACATTATAAACAACACGGGGGATTAAGCGATGAGCGCACGGAAAAAAATCATATTTGTGGACGACCAGATTTCCAACCTTATGATAGGCAGGAACGTCCTTGCGACCGTATACGACGTGTTCACGGTGCCGTCGGCGGAGAAGCTGTTCAAGCTGCTGGAAAAGGTGGAACCCGACCTTATTTTGTTGGACGTGGAAATGCCCGACATGAACGGCTATGAAACCATTAAGGAGCTTAAATCCGACCACGCGACCGAGCATATCCCCGTCGTGTTCCTGACGGCGCGCAACGACACGGGCAGCGAGCTTGAAGGGCTTTCCCTCGGGGCTATCGACTATATCTCCAAGCCCTTTTCGCCGCCGCTGCTCTTAAAGCGGATTGAAGTCCATATGCTGGTGGAGGAACAAAAAAAGCAGCTCGAAAACCAAAAGCGGGAGCTGCAAAATTATAACGACAACCTTGAAGAAATGGTGGAGGAAAAAACCAAAACCATACTCGAGCTTCAAAACGCGGTTCTCGAAACCGTCGCGGAATTGGTGGAGTGCAGGGACGACATTACGGGCGGGCATATCGAACGCACGCAGAACTATCTGAAAATCCTGCTGGAAGGGCTCAAAAAGCGGGACATTTACGCGGAGGAAACGAAGGACTGGGATATAGACCTGCTCATTCAGTCGGCGCAGCTGCACGACGTGGGGAAAATCTCAATCAGCGACAACATTCTGTGCAAGCCCGGCAAGCTGACCCCCGAAGAATTCGAGGAGATGAAGAACCATACCCTGTTCGGCGGGAAGGTTATCGAACGCATCCAGGAACGCACGACGTCGCAGACGTTTTTGGACTATACCAGAACGATGGCGATTACCCACCACGAAAAGTGGGACGGAACCGGTTACCCCCACGGGCTCAAAGGCAAGGGCATCCCCCTCGAAGGGCGGCTCATGGCAATCGTGGACGTCTATGACGCGCTCGTGTCCGAACGCCCGTACAAAAAGCCGTTCTCCCACGAGGAAGCCGTGAGGATTATCAAGGAAGGCAGCGGCACCCAGTTTGAACCCACGCTGGTCGATTTGTTCTTGGCGGAGGAGGAAAATTTCAAAATAGCAGCCGCCTCCGGCGGCAGCAGGAGCTAGGAATTAGGAGTTAGGATTTAGGGTTTGGGATTGTTGCCGTCGGCGAAGCCGGCGGCAATCCTAATTCCTAACTCCTAAACCCTAAATCCTAACTCCTAAACCCTAAATCCTGTTAAAACTCGCATCTGACCGTTGTTCCTTCGCCGGGGGCGCTTTCCAGATGGACGGCGCCGCCGTATTCCTCGGTGATGTGCTTGACTATCGACAACCCCAGACCCGTCCCGCCCGTTTTTTTCGAGCGGGATTTGTCAACCCTGTAAAACCTCTCGAACACGCGGCTTTGGTGCTTCGCGGGGATGCCCGCGCCCGTATCGGTCACGGAGATTACGCGCTTGCCGTCGCCGCGAAGGGCTACTTCCACGGTGACGACGCCGCCGGGGTTGTTGTATTTTATGCCGTTGTCGATTAAGTTATACAGCAGCTCGTCGAACAGGGTGGGTTCCGCGGAAATCTCGGTTTTCCCGCCTTTCAGCTCTATTCTGACGCCCCTTTCCTCCGCCCTTTCCCTCAATCCGGCTATAACCGTTTCGGCAAGCCCGTAGATATCGAAAACCGAGTCGTCCTTCCCGCTCAGCCCCTCGTCGAATTCCGACAGCTTGATTATGTCGTTTATTATGTTGAGGAGCCTTTTCGCCTGCGCCGAAATCTTGGCGGCGAACTCGGCGGCGTTTTCGCCCTTCGCCATGCCGTTCTCAATCATCTCGGACAACCCCAGAATGGTGGTAAGCGGCGTTTTCAGCTCGTGCGACACGTTCGCCGAAAACTGCTTGCGCTGCTTTTCCGCCGCGCTTTTCTCCGTCGCGTCGAGGAACAGTATAACCGCGCCGTTAATCGCGCCGTCGTTGTAAACGGGGCTGAAAAACACATTGTACGTCTTGCTCTTCTTCTTAAAGACAATCTCGGGGTTCCCCCCCGAAAGGCACTTTTTAAGCCCCCGCCGAAACTGCGCGTCGCGGCAGACGCGGACGATGTTCTTTTGCTCCGGTTCGCTCTCGCCGAAAATGTCGGCGGCGCTTTTGTTCGCCCTTAACACCGTCCCGCCCGCGTCGATTAACAAAAGCCCCTCCCTCATGTTGTCCGCTATGGCGTTAATCGTGTCGGCGCGGGCGTTCAGCGCGGCGACCGTCCCGTCCGAATCCCTCTTGAGCCGCGCCAGCTTTTTCAGAAAAGGGGCTAACTCGTCATAATCAATCGCCTTGTTGCCGTCGAAATCGCCGGGTTCAATCTCGTTCAGCGGCTTGACGATGCCGTCCGTCAGCCGCCCGACGGCGAAGCGTGCCGCGAACGCCGTCAGCACCGCCGTAATCGCCAAGGGCGGCAAAGCCGCGTTCAGGACGTCCGCGAACGGCACGTTCGCCACGCCGCCGACAACCGCGCTTACCGCGAACGCCGCGCTCACCGCGAACAGCAAAAGCAAGGCGGCAAAACAGCCGAAAATCCGTTTCCTCACACGCTCCCCCAATCAGTCCAATTTATACCCCACGCCGCGAACCGTCTTTATGTATTCCCCCGCGCCGCCGAGTTTGCGGCGCAGCGACTTTACGTGCGCGTCAACCGTCCTCGTTTCGCCCTCGAAGTCATACCCCCACACCGCCTGCATTATGCGGTCGCGGCTGAGCGCCAGCCCCGCGTTGCGCATAAAGTAACGCAAAAGCTCATACTCCTTGAAAGTCAGCTCGACCCGCTCCCCGCCGGCAGAACCTGCCTCGAAGGCAGAACCAAAAAACAAAACCTCATGCCGCGAATCGTCAAGCGTAAGCCCCTTGTGAACCGACTTTTCGCCCGCGCCGGCGGGGGGCGGGGCGTGTCCCCGGCGCAACACCGCGTTAATGCGCGAAATCAATTCCGTGACGCCGAAAGGCTTTACGACATAATCGTCCGCGCCCGCGTCCAGCCCTTTGACCTTGTCGAACTCGCCGCCTTTCGCCGTCAGCATAATCACGGGAACCCCCCCGTAACGCGCGGACGCGCGCAATTTTTTCAGCACGGTCAGCCCGTCCGTCTGCGGGAGCATAACGTCAAGCAGGATAAGGTCGGGGATTTCGGAGTCCCGGGCTTTTTCCAGCCGCT
>JAIRWE010000045.1 GCA_031253365.1 Oscillospiraceae bacterium
ATAGACGACAGGCTCGCAAGCGGCGAGGAAGGGACGATTATCAAGTGCGGCAAGCTGATTGAACGGCTTGACCTGTATTTCAGGTTCTCGTACCATTATAAGCTGATATACGCCGAATATGAAAAGCTGTGTCATGTTTTGGCGCACGTCCAAAAGGGCAATCCCTTTTACTACAATACCGGTCAATTATCGGTGTTGGTCGAGGTCGTGGGAATGAAGGGGCGTTATAAGGAACGCCTTGAAGAAGTTTTAGACTGCCTCGGAAGACTGTTTGAGGAGCAAAGCGCTTGAAAAGCATAAACATTCAATATCAAACGGACCTTGTTTTCGGTTCGCCGGCCTCCGAGCATAAATTTTTGCTGAGAATTTTGCCGCGAAGCGACGACAGGCAGCGTATAGTAAGCCTTTCCTGGCAGATTGAGCCGCAGGGCGTGCTGTGGCGGACGCACGACGGATTCGGCAACGAGGCGTTGGCGGGGTATATCGACCCGCCGCACGACAAGTTTTGTTTCGGAATGAGCGCGATGGCGGAAATCTCCGATAAGCCGTATACGCTCTGCCCCGAACCCGAGCGGACGCTGATATACCCTTCGGCGCTGACACAGCCCCAAAGCGGGCTTTCAGACTTTTATAAGCAGCTTGACGCGACCGCTCCGCCGCCGGACGAACCGTTGCGGCGAATAGAGCATTTTTCGCGCGCCGTCCACTCCCGTATGAATTACGAGCGGGGGCATACTGATAATTTTACCACGGCGGAAGAGGCGTTAAGCGTCGGGAGCGGGGTTTGTCAGGATTACGCCCATATATTGCTGGCTTTGTTGAGGCTTGACAAAGTTCCCGTCCGTTATGGGGCGGGGCTTGCTTCCGACTACGGCGAAACCCACGCGTGGGTCGAGGCGTGGACGGACGGCAAATTTTACGGGATTGACCCTACGCGGGATAAGTTCACGGACGAAGGTTACGTCGCGCTTTCAAGGGGGCGCGACTTCAAGGACTGTTCGGTTGAGCGCGGCATCTACAAAGGCGCGTGCAAGGGTACGCAGACCATAACGCTTTCCATGGAAATCGCGGAGGAATCATGATAGAAATTGTTTCGACGGCAGCCTTACCCGTAACGGAAAACCTTGTCATACAAAAGAACCGGATTGAGGGAAGTACGGGGGGTAAGCGCGTTTGCATCGTCACGGGAACGCACGGCGACGAATTGGAAGGGCAGTATGTTTGCGCGCGTTTGGCAAAACTGTTGAAAGACGAAAAACAAAAACTTTCGGGAACGGTGGATATTTACCCCGCGCTCAACCCCCTCGGGATTGACTCCATTATAAGGGGTTTCCCCATGTTTAATTTGGATATGAACCGTATATTTCCGGGCTCGTCGTCGGGTTCCCTCGCGGAATCGGCGGCGCATGACATAATCAGCGACATTGAAGGCGCGGATATGTGCATCGACATACATTCAAGCAACATATTCCTGCGTGAAATCCCCCAAGTCAGGATAAGCGAACAAACCGAAAACGAACTGTTGCCTTACGCTTTAATGCTCAACACGGACCTTGTATGGATTCACGCGGCGGCGACCGTGCTGGAAGCGACCCTCGCGCATACGCTGAACGCCGCGGGGGTAAAGACGCTGGTCGTCGAAATGGGCGTGGGAATGAGGATTACGAGCGATTATTGCGGGCAGCTGTTGACCGGGATACTGAATTTGTTGCGCGAACTCGGTATGTGGAGCGGCGAAGTCGCGGAAACAAGGACGCCCGTCGTTTCAAAGGCGTCAAACGGCGAGAATGTCGGCTTCCTCAATTCCGACGCTGCCGGGATTTTCATTCCGAGGATAACCCACGGGAGTTACGTGAAGTCCGGCGAGATTATCGGAAGCGTTATCGACCCGATTACGGGCGATATTGTCGAGGACGCGGTTTCGCCGCAGGACGGTTTGCTGTTCACGCTCAGGGAATATCCCGTCGTTTTCGGCGGTTCGTTGCTCGCGCGGATTATGGGGGTTGGCAAGAATGGTTAAAAGCGTTATATATTCGATAAAATCCCCTTACCGCCAGAGCATGGATATTGTGGGATACACGTTCGGTGCCGGAGAAAAATCCTGCTGTATCGTGGGTGCGTTCCGAGGAACCGAAATACAGCAGATGGCGATTTGCGCGCAGCTGGTGGACACCTTGAAGCGTCTTGAAAAAAACGGCTGCATACCGGAAAATAAAAGCGTGACGGTCATACCCTGCGCCAACTATTATTCCATGAACATCGGCAAACGCCTCTGGACAATGGACAACACCGATATAAACCGTATGTTCCCCGGTTACAATTCGGGCGAAACCACCCAGCGTATAGCCGACGGCTTGTTCAGCGGCATAAAGGATTATGTCTACGGTATCCAGATGACCAGCTTTTATCTCGAAGGGGAATTCATTCCGCACGCCAAAATAATGGGAATTGACGCCGCTGAAAAAGGCGTCTACGACAGCCTTGCGGACTTCGGTCTGCCGTATGGTCTTATAAGGAATCCGCGCCCTTATGACACCGCGACGCTTAATTATAACTGGCAAATATGGGGCTGCAAAGCGTTTTCGCTGTTTACGACCTATACGGAACGCATAGGCGAGAAATCGGCGCAAACCGCCGTGAACGCCGTTTTGCGCTTCCTCATAGCCAACGGCATACTTAATCACAATCTGCATAAGGGTTCGCATACCCGAATATTAAACGAAGACGAGATACGCCATATTCACACAAACAGCGCGGGGATTATCAAAAAGCGCATTTCGGTGGGGGGCGAGGTAAACGAGGGCGACTTGCTGTGTGAAATCATTCACCCGCTTGAAGGGAACGTCATCGACAGGATAATCTCGCCGATTGACGGGACGGTGTTTTTCTCGTATAACAAGCAGCTCGTCATGGAACGCACCGATATTTTCAAAATCATACCTTATTTTTAGCGCGATGTTTTCAAATTGAAAACATCGCGCCGAAAACCGCGTCAAAACCGCAAGATTTTTAAAGAATATCTCAAAATCCTTTATTCACGGAATAAAGGATTTTTTTTATAATTGTAACCAAAGCGGTTTCAAAAAA
>JAIRWE010000081.1 GCA_031253365.1 Oscillospiraceae bacterium
AACTAAATCGCAATGTCTTTTCGGCTGATTTTCCGTCATACCGCGTTAATTTTTCCTCAAATATCGCGGATATTATCGTCAAAATTGCCTTGTCTGACGAAAAATCCACACAAAAATCCGCCACAATTTAGTTTCGCAAGAGGTCTATTGACAGCGGCGAAATCGAGGTTACTCGCAAGGGCGGGAGTTTCCCGCGCTTAACGGTGGAAAGTCCCTGCCTGTAAGTGGGAGATTTAACAGGTAAAGGCAACGATTTTCGTTGCCTTTACTTTTGGCAACCTCCGAAAACCGCCTAAAAAAGGTTTTCGGAGGTTGCCTTACACAATTTTATACAATTCCGTGATTTTTCAGTTGACATTTATTGGAATATATGCTATAATCCCCTTAGTTTTACGTCAGAATGGAGATGGCGCGCAATGTCAAAAGAAAACAAAACAGAAGAAACGAAAAACGACTCCGCGGGCGGGTCAAAAATCGATAATCAATCCGTGCGCAAAAAAATCAAATTCACCGTTATTTTCACGGGCGGGTTGGCGGGGTTGGCTGTTTGCCTGTTCGCGCTTGTCGCGCTGTTGGTCACGACGTCCAATTCGTCGAAGGCGTCGACCGAACTCGGCAACAAATCCATTAGCGAAGCGAGGAGGTCTCTCGGCGCGCAGTCGAAGATTCTGCTGAGTGAAATCGCGCTCGACCAGGCGCAGGTGTGTGAAAGGCTTTTCGACGAAGCGGGCGAGTATGAGGGCACCCCCGCTTCCGTCACGGAATATATAAAATCGAAAAGGGTCGGGTTCACCGTTATCATAAATCCCGGCACGAGTGAATACGTCGCCCGCCCCGACGGTGAGTTCGACGCGCAAAGCGCGAAAGAGCTCCTCGCCGCCAAGGACGACTTTAAGCCCATGGCAAACCCCATGACCGGCGAATTTGAGGATATTTACGTCGCCTTCGCCGACTTGAACGTCGGCGAGAACAGATATGTGCTGGGCGTGGCAATGACGGAAGAGCAGATGATTTCGGAGCTTGGGGCGTTCACGACCAGAACCAGGCTGGCAATGGGTGAGACCGACGGGAAAATAAAAGACGTCGGGAACATTCTCACGATAGTTCTCGTCGCGTTCTCCGCCGCCGCCGCGGTCGGCGCGTGCATTATGATAATCCGGCGCCTGAACGCCCTTATCGCGGTGCCGCTTTCCGACTTGATTTTCGATATCAAGAAACTCACCGAAGACATGGAGGAAATCAAAGTCGACAGGGAAACCAAAAACGAATTCACCGTACTGAACGGGACTTTTTTCCAGGTTATAGAAAATCTGCGCGAAAACATGGAGGACGTTCTCCAATTAAGCGGTCTTACCGAAAAGTTCGAGAACAGCGCGAACTTCGATATGCTCACGGGCGTGTTCAACCGCCGGCGTTTTTACGAGCTTGTCCAGCAGCACGCCGTCATCGCGGCGCGGAAAAACGCCCCGACCTACGTCATTATGCTGGACTTGGACCATTTCAAAAGGGTGAACGACACCTACGGTCACGCGGCGGGCGACGAAGTGCTTAAAACGATCGCCGGGCGGATAAAGGACACCGTGCGTCCGTCCGACCTTTTCGGGCGGTACGGCGGCGAGGAATTCGTCATGTTCATATCGGTGGCGGACGTCGGAAAGGCGAACTCGTTCGCGGAACGTATCCGGCTTAACATTGAGGCGGCTCCCGTCACGTTCGAGGATATAGACATTCCCGTGACGGCGAGTATGGGCATAGCGCAGGCGGCTCCGAACGTCGATTTCGAGACCGCCCAGAAGAACGCGGACGCCGCCCTTTACAAGGCGAAGGAAAACGGCAGGAACAGGGTCGAAATTTACTGCGACGAGATGAACCCGACAGAGGGCGAAGGCGGGGGCGAGGGCGAGGGCGGGGGCGAAGGCGGGGGCGAGAGCGAGGGCGAACAGCCCGCCGAAACCGAACAGGAATAAGAAAAAACAGGCGACCGCCGAAAAATTTTTTCGGCGGTTGCCGATAAAAGAGGGGGAAAAACAATGGGACTTATTAAAGCGGCGATGGGCGCGGTCGGCGGGACGTTGGCGGATTCCTGGAAGGACGCCATTCACTGCCCCGCAATGGATAACACCGTCATGCTCCGAAAAGGCACGAGAATGAACGCGGGCAAGGGCAGCAACACCAAGGGCAACCCCGACGTCATCAGTAACGGCTCGGTCATCATGGTCGAGGAAAACACCTGTATGCTGACCGTGGACGGCGGCAAAATCACGAACATTGTCGCCGAACCCGGGCAATACGTGTTTGACAGCTCGTCCGCGCCGTCCATATTCGCGGGGCAGGTTCTCGAATCCCTGAAAGACGCGCTCAGGCGGTTCACGTTCGGCGGCGAAGCGGCGACGCAGCAAAGCGTCGTCTACATCAATCTCATGCCGCTGCCGGGGATTCCGTTCGGAACGGGCACGCCCATGCCCTATTTCGACCCGGCGTACAACACCTCCATCGACCTGCGTTTTTACGGGACGTTCGAGATTCAGATTACCGACGCCCAAATGGCGGTGAAGTTCTATCAGCAGGTGGCAAGCAAAGGGACAGGCGCGGGCGATATGCTCGCGCAGGACGTGTTCAAAACCGAACAGTATAAAAAAGAGTTCATGCAGGCCATGATGAAAGTGCTTAACCTGCTCTCCGGGAAAGGGGTCAGGTACAGCCAAATTTCCGCTTTCCTCGACGAAATAACGGAAAGCGCGCGCGAAGCCACGAAGAACAACTGGCTCGAACGCGGCTTCACCATCACCAACGTCGCCATGAGCGCGGTGTCGATTACCGACGAAAGCAAGGCGTTGCTCGGCGACAGGCTTAAAGCCGACACCATGCTGGGCGGCGACGTTCAGCGCGCGATGATGGCGGGGAGCGTGGCGCGCGGAATCGAAGCGGCGGCGGGGAATCAGGGCGGCGCGATGATGGGCTTCATGGGGATGAACATGGCGACCCAAACGGGCGGCGGCATACTGGGGCAGATGGCTCCCGCGCCGTCGGCGCCGGGCGCGGGCGAATGGGCGTGTTCGTGCGGCGCGAGGAACACCGGGAAGTTCTGCGGCTCGTGCGGCGCGGCGAACCCGCAAGCGAACGAGTGGACGTGTTCGTGCGGCGCGAGGAACACCGGGAAGTTCTGCGGCTCGTGCGGCGCGGCGAACCCGCAAGCG
>JAIRWE010000089.1 GCA_031253365.1 Oscillospiraceae bacterium
CTAAATCGCAATGTCTTTTCGGCTGATTTTCCGTCATACTGCGTTAATTTTTCCTCAAATATCGCGGATATTATCGTCAAAATTGCCTTGTCTGACGAAAAATCCACACAAAAATCCACTACAATTTAGTTTCGCAAGAGGTCTATTGAAAGCCGCCGTTACGTGAAAATCCGAACAACATCAAACGGCGCGCTGAAATCAGCGCGCCTTGCGTCACAGTCGTTCAAACCAACTCGATTACCGCCATTTCCGCCGCGTCGCCGCGTCGCGGCCCCACGCGGATTATACGGGTGTAACCGCCGTTCCTGTCGGCGTAACGCGGCGCGATTTCGTCAAACAGCTTCTTGGAAACCGACTCCTTCGTCACATACGCGAAAACCCGCCGCTTGGAACCGAGGTCGTCCTTTTTCCCCGTCGTGATAATCTTTTCGACAACGCCGCGCAATTCCTTCGCCCGCGTGACCGTGGTTTTGATTTTCCCGTTTTCCAGTAAATGCGTCGCCATCGCGCGCAACATCGCCCTTCTGTGCGCGGTGGGTCTGCCCAGTTTCCTCATGGCCATTTTATTCCCCTTTCCTCAAAGACAGCCTGCTTAAATTATTTCCTCGCTGGGGGCAAGGTCAAAGCCCAACGAAATCAGTTTCGCCCGCACCTCGTCAAAGGATTTTTTGCCCAAATTGCGAACCTTCATCATATCTTCGGGCGATTTGGTGATTAAGTCGTCGACGGTGTTTATCGCCGCGCGTTTCAGGCAGTTGAACGAACGCACCGACAAATCCAAATCCTCGATTGTCATTTCAAGGATTTTGTCTTTGTTCCTGTCTTCCTTTTCCGTCATAAGCTCGGGCTGGTCGTTGTTGTCGGACAGTTCCGTAAACAGCGACAAATGCTCGTTCAGCAGCTTCGCCGCGTAAGAAATAGCCTCTTTGGCGGAAACGGTGCCGTCGGTCCACACCTCAATCGTCAGCTTGTCGAAGTCCGTGCGCTGACCCACGCGGGTGTTGTCAACCGAGTAATTCACCTTCAAAACAGGGGTGTATATGCTGTCCACCGCGATTACGCCGATGGCCGGCTGTAAAAGCTGCTTGTTCTTTTCCGCGGTGGCGTATCCCCTGCCGCCGTCGAAGGTGAGTTCCATATACAGCTTTGCGCCGGGTTCCAGCGTCGCGATGTGCATCCCCGGGTCCAATATTTCAATTTCGCTGTCGGTTTTTATATCTCCCGCCGTAACCTCGCACTCGCCTTCCGCTTCGATATAAACCGTTTTCGGGCATCCGCCGAATATTTTCGCGATTAAGCCCTTCACGTTAAGGATGATTTCCGTAACATCTTCCTTAACGCCGGGAATGGTAGAAAATTCATGCAATACGCCGTCAATCTTTACGGATGTAACCGCCACCCCGGGCAATGAAGAGAGCAAAACACGTCTTAAACTGTTGCCGAGCGTGTTCCCGAACCCGTGTTCAAGCGGTTCAAGACAAAACTTACCGTACTTGCCGTCGGGTTTCAAATCGGTTTTGATTTCCGATTTCTCTATTTTTTCAAGCATTTACACAACCCTCCGTTATTAACTTGTCAAGTGAGGACGAACGTCGTCCGTTCGGCGCCGAAATTACTTGGAATAAAGCTCTATTACGAGATGTTCCTGAATATCGTAATCCAACTCGTCGCGCCCGAATTTCCCCGCCACCGTCGCGCACTGGTTCTCTTTGTTCACTTCCAGCCACGTCGGAGCGGGTCTGCCCCTGGTCAGCTCGGCGATTTGCGCGAACTTCGGGCTTTTTTTGCTGCGCTCGTGCAAAGCGACGATATCGCCCTTCTTCACCCTGTAAGAGGGTATGTCGACCCGCTTCCCGTTTACGGTGAAATGCCCGTGCCCCACAAGCTGGCGCGCCTCGCGCCGGGTAAGCGCCATATTCATTCTGAAAACGACGTTGTCCAGACGGGATTCAAGCAACGCAAGCAGATTCTCGCCGGTTACGCCCTCCTCCTTGACGGCAAGCTCGTAATAGTGATAGAACTGCCTTTCCAGCACGCCGTATATGAACTTTAACTTTTGCTTTTCTTTGAGCTGCAACCCGTACTCCGAAACCTTCCTGCGGGAACTGCCCCCGCCGAATTTGCGCGTCGTTTCTTTTTTATGCGTGTAACCGAGTACCGCCGGACTTATCCCCAGCGACTTGCATTTTTTTGAAATCGGCTCTCTGTAAACCGCCATGTTTTCCTCTCCTTGTTAAACAAAATTTTCCTTACTTAATACGCAAACCGTATTCGTTCAGATATTCGCGCATCCTCGCGGCGTTGGCGGGCGCGTCGGAAATGGGTGAATTTTCAAGATAGTCTATAATATCCCACGCGCTCGCGACGGAATAAACGCCTATGCCGTAATCGCTTTTGATTTGCTCGGTCGCGCTCAGAACGCCGGTTCCCCTTTCCATTCGGTCGATTGAAATATAAAGCGCGGTGATTTTCGCGCGAACGCCGAGTTTTTCCATTAACGAAACGACTTCGCGCACGGACGTTCCCGCCGTCGTAACGTCTTCGACAATCGCCACGCGGTCGCCGTCTTTCGGGACATAACCCAGTATAATGTTCCCCTCGCCGTGTTCCTTAATCTCCTTGCGGTTAAACGAAACGTTCGGGTTCAAGCCCCGCGAGGAGAGTTTAACCGCCGTGACCGCGGCAAGCGGTATGCCTTTATAGGCGGGACCGAACAAGGCGTCGATTTTAAGCCCTTCCGTTTCGTTCAAAGAGTTTTGTATGAGTTCCGCGTAAAAATCACCCAGCCTTGAAAGCTGTTCGCCGGTTTTATACTCGCCCGTGTTAATGAAATAAGGCGACTTGCGCCCGCTTTTAAGGGTAAAATCCCCGAAAAGCAACGCGCCGGCTTCAACCATGAAATCCAAAAATCTTGAACATAAAGCGCGCTCGTCCCTCACGCCGTCACACCCTTCTGCGTTTGGGCGGGCGGCAACCGTTATGGGGAATGGGGGTTACGTCTTTAATCATCCTCACTTCAAGACCCGCCGTCTGCAAAGCGCGTATCGCCGCCTCCCTCCCGGAACCGGGACCCTTGACAAAGACTTCGACGGTTTTCAGCCCGTGTTCCATCGCGGCTCTCGCCGCCGTTTCCGCCGCCGAAGACGCCGCAAAAGGGGTGGATTTGCGCGAACCTCTGAAACCCAGACCGCCCGCCGACGCCCACGAAAGCGCGTTACCCTGCAAGTCGGTTATGGTAACGATTGTATTGTTAAACGTGGACTGAATATGCGCCGAACCGTTCTCGATGTTTTTGCGCTCGCGCCGCCTGCGAATGACCGGCTTCTTCCCGCCGCCGCCTTTGCCGCCTTGTTTAGCCATGCTGTTCCTCCATACTATTTCTTCTTGTTGGCGATGGTCTTCCTCGGACCTTTCCTCGTTCTCGCGTTTGTTTTCGTTCGTTGACCGCGAACAGGCAAGCCCTTGCGGTGACGAATACCGCGGTAGCAGTTTATTTCAACCAGACGCTTTATGTTAAGCGCGGTTTCGCGCCTCAGGTCGCCTTCAACCGGATACCCCGCGGAGTCGATGACTTCGCGGATTTTGGCTTCTTCGGCGTCGGTGAGGTCTTTAACCCTTGTATCGGGGTTGACGCCCGCCGCCGCCAAAATATCGTTCGAGGTTTTTCTCCCTATACCGAAAACGTATGTCAACCCGATTTCGATGCGCTTTTCTTTCGGTAAATCCACGCCGGAAATTCTCGCCATTATAATAACCCTCCTATAATTTTTCCCGCGAACACGACTTTCAGCCCTGCCTTTGCTTGTGTTTCGGCACCTTACAAATAACCATAACCTTGCCGTGACGTTTGATAATCTTGCATTTATCGCACATAGGCTTAACCGACGGTCTGACTTTCATTGCCTGTCCCTCCTTAAACGCTGTTTCGCTCCCCGCGTAATTTCGCCTTCCCGACGCCGTTTCGCTCCCGCATGATTTCGCCTTCCCGACGCCGTTTCGCTCCCGCGTGATTTCGCCTTCCCGACGCTATTTGGCTCTCCAAGTGATTCTGCCCTTTGTCAAATCGTAGGGCGACATTTCAACCGTGACCCTGTCCCCCGGTAGTATGCGTATGAAATTCATCCTCAGCTTCCCGCTGACGTGGGCGAGTATTTTATGCCCGTTTGAAAGCTCGACCTTGAACATCGCGTTGGGCAGCGCTTCAAGAATTATGCCTTCAACCTCGATTACGTCCTCTTTTGACAAATCAAGTCACTCCTCCCCCGTTCGGTTCGCCGTCCGCTTCCTCTTCCCCCGCGTCCGCGAAATTATACCCCCACAGCGCTTTCCTGAGCGCCTTATCCGTCAACGCGTCGACCCGAATCGTTTTGCGGGTGATTTCGACGTGTTTTATGTTCTTCTTTTTCGGGCTCGCGACTTTGCGCCGCCTGCCGTCCGCTATATACACGAACCCCGCTTCGCGCTTGACCGCCGCGTACCACGAACCCTTATCGTGCCCCGCGACGCTTTTGACCAAAAAATACCTTTCTTCCTTCTCCATACCTAACCCAAAATACCGATAAGCCCCATCACCAACCCGATAAGCCCCACGACCCAACCCGACCATTTAATAAAGTTATCCCTTTTTTCTTTTTTGTCGTCTTTCTTTTTTAACCTCTGAAGGACGCCTTCTTTTTGTTTAATATATTCGCCGAGTTCAGCCGAAGCGTTGTACGCTTCCTCGTACAGGCCGTATATTTCGTCGTCTGATTTCCCCTCTTGAAGCTCGCTTTTCTTCGCTTCAAAAAATTTGTCCGTCGCGAGTTTTTTCATGTCGGATGCTTTTATTATAAACTCGCCGTTGTCAACCTCGCGCAAATCGTAACCGCCGTAATATTCCTTAAATCTTTTATATGCTTCCAAATGCGAAATGCACAGATATTTGTAACAATCAAATATCGCGCGCTTTACATGACCGCCCGCTTTATCGATGTTTCGGCTTCTTTCTTCCTCGCTTTGATAAACAAATCCCTTAGCCAAATGCGTAAATATCGCCCGAACCTCGTTCAATATTTCTACGGGAAATTCCCCGTCCGTCAACTCAAGCTCAAACATATAAGGAGAAACGACATTCATATACTGTCTGAAAATATCTTCTACCTTGTTATCGTCACTCCCCGGATTTAATAAATCTGAACTCCCAACGACTTCCATACTTTATTTTACCCTTTTCAGATTTTCAAATTTTTCGTCTAAATCTTGAAATGTTCTGATTTTTCTGCGAGCGAGCAGGGGATTCCCCCGCCCGATTTTACGGGAACCCGCTTCCTTGGGAAAACCGATGTGAGGATGCGCCTTTTTTACGTAAGCCATCTCCTCGTCGTGGCTCATAGCCAATATCTCTTCGTATTCAAGCCCCGTGCTGCGTTTGAGCGTGGTTTTGGTCTTTTCTTTCAGATACATAACTTGCTCCTTTACCGATATGTGGTTTACGCTTTTCCCGCTTATAACCATACATATAGATTATAAATAAGCCCATTATACCACAACGTGTATTCGTTTTCAACCACCATGCTCAACCATCGTCATAACGAGCGGTTCCCCCGAAGTGATTAACACCGTGTGTTCAAAATGCGCCGACAAGTTCCCGTTAGCCTCCACCACCGTCCAATTATCCGAAAGCGTTCGCGTCCGCGCGGTCGTGGAATTTATCATCGGCTCAATCGCCAACGTCATCCCCGGCGTAAGCCTCGGCCCCCTGCCCGGCTTTCCGACGTTGGGAACGTTCGGCTCCTCGTGCAAATCCCTGCCGACACCGTGTCCGAAGTATTCTTCCGGCACGAAGTACCCGCGGCTTTCGCAATAACCCTGAATGGCGCCGGATATATCGCCGACCCTGTTCCCGCTGACAGCCCGCTTTATCCCTTCATAAAGGCTCTGCTCGGTGACTTCGAGAAGCCGCCGCGCCTTGCCGGAAATTTCCCCCACCGCGAAAGTCGCCGTGTTGTCGCCGTGATAACCGTCTTTGAACGCGCCCACGTCGACCGAAACGATGTCGCCTTCCCTCAAAATCCGCTTCTTCGACGGAATCCCGTGAATAAGCTCCTCGTTGACCGAAATGCAGGCGTTCCCCGGAAAACCGTACAGCCCCTTGAACGACGGCTTGGCGCCCATGCTTTTTATAAAATTCCCCAAAGACTTGTCTATTTCCCACGTGCTGACCCCCGGCCGGACGAGACTGCCCGCGTGTTTCAGCGCGAGGGCGGAGATTTCGCACGCTTTGAGCATAATCGGAATTTCCTTCGGGGATTTTACGATTATCATTCTTTTGCGCGGCTCAACAGCCGATAGCCTCGAACGTAAGCCGTTTGGTGTCATCTACCGCTTCCTGCCCTTCGACGATTTTAAGTTTTCCCCTCTTTGAATAAAAGTCCTTCAAGGGAGCGGTCTTTTCGTGATAGGTTTTAAGCCTTGACAACACGGTTTCGGGTTTGTCGTCGTCCCGTATGACGGCGTCGCCCCCGCACGCGTCGCACTTGCCTTCCGTCTTGGGCGGCTTGTACACCGTATGGTAGGAAGCGCCGCATTTTTCGCAGACACGCCTGCCGCTCATCCTCGCGCAAATCCTCTCATCCGAAACGTGTATCTCAATCGCGAGGTCGACGTTCACGCCCATTTCTTCCAGCGTTTCCGCCTGCCGAACGTTGCGGGGGAACCCGTCGAGAATAAACCCGTTCGCGGCGTCGCTTTCGGCTATCCTGTCTTTCAGAATACCCACGACGATTTCGTCGGGGACAAGGTCGCCCCTGTCCATGTATTCCTTCGCCGCCAACCCCGCCGCCGTTTTGTTCTTGACCGCCTCGCGCAGCATATTCCCCGTGGAAACGGCGGGAATCGCCAATTTTTCGCGGACGAATTCCGCCTGCGTTCCTTTGCCCGCCCCCGGCGCCCCTAAAAAAATCAAATTCATAACACTCGCCCTTTCCCGCGTTATTCCAAGAAGCCTTTGTGGTGGCGCATCATCATCTGGCTTTCAAGCGTGCGCATGGTTTCAAGCGCGACGCTTACGACGATAAGCACGGTGGTTCCGCCCAGCGAAAGCCCCTGCAACCCCGTAACCTTTGAAAAAGCGATGGGGAATATCGCCACGAAGCCCAAGAAAATCGCCCCGATAAACGTCACTTTTGAAAGCGAGTTGTGTATAAAATCGGAAGTCGGCTTACCCGGACGGTAACCGGGAATGGCGCCGTTGTTTTTCTTTAAGTTGTTGGCGATTTCCACCGGATTATACTGGATGGCCACGTAAAAATAATTGAACGCGATGATTAAGACGAAATACAGCGCGGCGTAAACCCAGCTCGACGAATTGAAAGTCCTTACAAAATTGCCCCAGAACCCCGTCGATTGGTTGTCTATCCCGAAGAAATACAAAATCGTTTGCGGAAGGCTCATAATCGACATCGCGAAGATAATCGGCATAACGCCGGACATCGCGACTTTAATCGGGATGTGCGAGCTTTGCCCGCCGTACATTTTCCGCCCTACCTGCCGCTTGGCGTATTGGACGGGGATGCGCCTTTCCGCGTTGGACATGGTGACGACAAGCGCAATCATCAGTATATAGATTACGAGAATAAGCGGAACGAATACCACGTTTTGCGGTTTCCCCGTGGTTATCTGCCTGAAAAGCCCGACGATTTCCTCCGGGACCCTTGAGATTATACCCGCGAACAGTATCATTGAAATACCGTTGCCTATCCCCTTATCGCTGATTTGGTCGCCCAGCCATATAATGAGCGACGCCCCCGCGACGAAGCACCCGATTATCGTAATCATGGTGATAAACCCGTCGAAGCCCTCGGTATACTTGACCGCGTCAATCCTCAAAAGACCGAAATAAAACGCCGCCGACTGAAAAAGCCCGATACCCAAAGCGACAAACTTTGTGATTTTGTTGATTTTTTTCCGCCCCTCGTCGCCCTCTTTTGAAAGCCGTTCCAGTACGGGAATCGCCACCGTGAGGAGCTGCATGATGATTGACGCGTTGATATAGGGCGTAATCGACATCGCGAACAGCGTGCCCTTACCGAGCGCGCCGCCCGTAATGGCGTCGAAATACTGCATAAGCGTGCCGTCGCCGCCGAGCATTTTCCCGATGGCGTCCGCTTCAAGAAAGGGTACGAAAATATGGGAACCTAACCGGAAAATCATCACAATGAATATCGTAAACAGAATCTTTTTCCGCAGTTCGGCAATTTTCCACGCGTTCCTGAAAATTTCAAACATTAACTTTCACCTGCTTTTTTAACCTTCGCGTTATCGGGCAGAAACTTGCGCTTTTCGGACGTCTCCTCGGCTTTTCCGCCGGCGGCCAGTATTTTCTGTTTGGCCTGCTCCGAGAATTTCGCGGCTTTGACGACGAGCTTTTTCGTAAGCACGCCGACGCCGAGGATTTTTATCCCGTCAAGCGGCTTTTTAATCAGCCCCGAAGCGATAATGGCCTGTTCGTCCGCAACCGCCCCGTCCTCGAAACGCTTTTCCAGGTCGCGGACGTTCACGACGGCGTATTCGGTCTTGAAAATGTTGTTGAATCCCCTTTTGGGCATACGTCTCGCGAGCGAGGTCTGCCCGCCCTCGAAGCCCGGTCTTACACCGCCGCCCGAACGCGCCCACTGCCCCTTATGACCCTTACCCGCCGTTTTGCCCCAGCCGGAACCGTGTCCGCGCCCTATACGCTTTACTTCCCTGTTGGAACCCTTGGCGGGGGATAACTCGTGTAATTTCATGGTTACACCTCTTGCACTTCTATCAAATAAGAAATTTCCTTTATTTTTCCTCTGGTCGCGGAATTATCCGGCTGCGTCGAAACGTCGCCGATTTTCTTCAACCCGAGCGATTTCGCCGTGTCAATGTGCGAATCCTTGCGCCCTATCAAAGACTTTACCAATTTTATCCTCATCGCCGCAACCCCCCTAAACAGTAAGAATCTGCTTAACCGTCTTCCCCCGCAGCGAAGCCACCTCGCTCGCGTTCCTCATGGTCAGCAAGCCCTGCAAAGTCGCCCTGACGACGTTACAGGGGTTATTGGAACGCAGGGATTTCGTCCGTATGTTCCTGATTCCCGCCGCTTCGACGACCGCGCGAACCGGACCGCCCGCGATAACGCCGGTGCCTTCGGGGGCGGGCTTTAACAAAACAGCCCCCGCGCCGTACCTGCCGACGATTTCGTGCGGGATTGTCGTGCCTTTGAGCGAAACCTTCACAAGATTCTTTTTGGCGTCCTCAATCCCTTTGCGAATCGCGTCGGGAACTTCGTTGGATTTACCCATTCCGAAACCGACGACCCCGCTCCCGTCGCCCACGACCACAAGCGCGGAAATTTTCATAATGCGTCCGCCCTTGACGGTCTTGGATACCCGCTTGATATTAACCACCTTTTCGGTGAGTTTATAATCCGCCGCGTTCAGTAAAGCCATAACCCCTCCTGCAAAAGTCAAAATTTCAGTCCGCCCTCGCGGGCGCCTTCCGCCAACGCCGCCACCCTTCCGTGATAAACGTAGCCGGAACGGTCGAACACGACTTCGGTTATACCCGCTTTTTTCGCTTTTTCGGCAATCGCCAGCCCGATTTTCTTCGCCGCCTCGACGTTTCCGCCGTAATCGGCGAATTCCTTCCCGACGGTTGAAGCCGCGCAAAGCGTCACCCCTTTGTCGTCGTCGATAAGCTGGGCGTAAATATGCGCCGCCGAACGAAACACGTTCAAACGGGGGCGGGCGGCCGTTCCGCTGACCTTGCCCCTCACGCGCTTATGGCGACGAAGCCTGCCTTTGTTTTTATCAATCGGTTTAATCATCCTTTTTCCCCCGTAACCCGAATCCTAAATCCTGAATCCTGAATCCTGCCGCTTGCGGCTATTTCTTGCCTTTGCCCGCCTTGCCTTCCTTGCGGACAATCGTTTCGTCGGCGTATTTGATTCCCTTGCCCTTGTAGGGTTCCGGCGGACGCAAGCCCCGCACCTGCGCGGCGAACTGCCCCACCTTCTGTTTATCCGTGCCGTTTATGATTATCTTGTTGGGCGAAGACGCTTCGGTGGTAATGTCGTCGGTATCCGAAACGACCACGGGGTGCGAGAAACCCAGCGTTAAATTCAAGTCCTTCCCCGTTTTCTGGCAGCGATAACCCACGCCGTTTATTTCCAGCTCTTTTTTGAAGCCGACGGTCACGCCCGTCACCATATTGTCGATAAGCGTCCTCGTCAGCCCGTGAAGCGAGCGGTCGCTCTTGCTTTGCGTTTCGGGCGTAACCCTTATCACCCCGTCCACGAACGCGATTTTCATCGACGGCTTGAAACTCCCCGAAAGGACGCCCTTCGGCCCTTTGACCGTAACCGCGCACCCGTCTATCTTAACGTCCACCCCCGCGGGAACGGCGATAGGCATTTTCCCTATTCTTGACATACTCTCCCCCTCACCAGACAAACGCGAGGATTTCACCGCCGACGCGCTGCGCCCTCGCCTTTTTGTCGGTCATAATCCCCTTCGACGTGGACACGATGGCGACGCCCAAACCCTTCATAACCTTAGGCATTTCCTTAGAGTTTGAATAAATCCTCAACCCGGGTTTTGAAACCCTGCGAAGCCCCGTAATCACCTGCGTTTTGTTTTCCGTGTATTTCAGGGTAATTCTGATTAAACCCTGCCTGCTGTCCTCGATAATCCTGAAACCCTTTATATACCCCTCCTCCTGTAAAATCCGGGCGATTTGCCTTTTCATGCCCGAACAGGGGATATCAACGACCGGATGCTTCGCCGCGTTGGCGTTACGTATCCTTGTAAGCATATCCGCGATTGTATCGGTAGTCTGCATATTTCTTCCTCCTTCGTAATACTTCGGGAACCCCCGCGAACGGCACGCCCGACGGACGGGCGTTCGTGAAAACCTCCGGGCAACCTCCGAAACCTTTTCCGCCGCTTTCCGGAGTTCGCTTTTGTCACCAAGACGCCTTCTTCACGCCGGGAATATGCCCTTTATACGCCAATTCCCTGAAACAAATCCTGCAAATCCCGAACTTACGCAAATACGCGTGCGGTCTTCCGCACAGCTTGCACCTGTTGTAACCCCGGGTGGAAAATTTAGGCTCGCGTTTTTGTTTAGCAATCATCGATTTCTTCGCCATAAAACTTCTCCTGTTTTTTATGTCCCGTTATTTCGCGAAAGGCGCGCCCATAAGCGAGAGCAATTCCTTCGCTTCCTCGTCGGTTTTCGCCGTGGTGACAAAATTTATATCCATTCCCCGAACCGCGTCGATTTTATCGTATTCTATCTCGGGGAAAATGAGCTGCTCCTTTATCCCGACGGAATAATTCCCGCGCCCGTCGAACGAGTCGGGGCTAATCCCGCGAAAGTCACGCACACGCGGGAGCGCGGCGTTGAAAAACCTGTCGAGAAACTCGTACATGGCGTCGTCGCGAAGCGTCAGCTTGACGCCGACGATGTTCCCCTCGCGCAGCTTGAAATTGGCGACGGACTTCTTCGCTTTGCACACGACGGGCTTCTGCCCCGTTATGGCTTTTATATCGTTCATAATCCCGTCGATTACCTTGGGGTTGTCCTTGGCTTCCCCGCAACCGACGTTGATGGTG
This sequence comes from Oscillospiraceae bacterium, assembly GCA_031253365.1. Taxonomy (GTDB): domain Bacteria; phylum Bacillota; class Clostridia; order Oscillospirales; family Ruminococcaceae; genus Ruminiclostridium_E. Next base: position 11,622 of record JAIRWE010000089.1, read on the forward strand.
ATTTTATCAATTTTGGGAACCTGCATCACGCTTTTGTACTTGAATTTTTTGTAAAGCGCGGGAAGCACCGTTTCCTTGTAATAAGTTTTCATTCTTGCCATGACGTTTGTTTCTCCTTTTGAAAGCGGGAACCGCCGTTCGGGAAATCAGATGACTGCGCCGCATTTTTTGCAAACGCGGACTTTTTCTTTTTTGTCGCCTTTTTCCCTGAAATCGTGACCCACGCGCGTGGGTTTGTCGCATTTCGGGCAGACGAGCTGAACCTTGCAGGCGTAGACGGGCGCTTCCGCCTCGACTATTCCCCCCGGTTTCTGCCCCCTGGGCTTGACGTGCTTTTTAACCCTGTTTATCCCCTCGATGATGACCTTGCCCTCTTTCGGGCTGACTTCAAGAATCTTCCCCGTTTTACGCACGCCAGGCTTTGAGAATTTGTCTTTGTACTTGCCTGTCATAAGCGCGACGACGTCGCCTTTCTTGACGTGTAAACAATTCATCGTCTTTTACCTCACAACACTTCCGGGGCCAGCGAAAGAATTTTGATGTATTCCTTTTCGCGCAGTTCCCTCGCAACCGGGCCGAAAATGCGCGTTCCCCTGGGATTCTTATCTTCCTTGATAATGACAGCCGCGTTCTCGTCGAAACGTATATAAGTCCCGTCGGCTCTGCGGACGCCGGAAGCGGAGCGAACAATCACGCATCTTACGACGTCGCCCTTTTTAACCGTTCCGCCGGGGTTGGCTTTCTTCACCGAAGCGACGATAACGTCGCCGATGTTGGCGTACCTTTTGCGCGTTCCGCCCAGCACGCGGATACACATGACCTCTTTCGCGCCGGTATTGTCGGCGACTTTAAGGCGCGATTGCATCTGAATCATCGTAATATCTCCTTAACGGACAGCCGACGACACAAAATCGGCGGCGGTCATTAGACCTCTTGCGAAACTGAATTGTGGTGGATTTTTGTGTGGATTTTTCGTCAGACAAGGCAATTTTGACGATAATATCCGCGATATTTGAGGAAAAATTAACGCGGTATGACGGAAAATCAGCCGAAAAGACATTGCGATTTAGTT
>JAIRWE010000176.1 GCA_031253365.1 Oscillospiraceae bacterium
TGAAAATCCCGCTAATTCGGTGAAATCTAAGTCTGAAAGGATACGACAACGCCGAGCAAGGAACAGATAATGTTCTATGTGTAGAGACTTTACACGGGATACCTAAAACCGCAAGGTCACGGTAAAGACAAAGTCCGGACTACGATGTGAAAACAACGTAGCAAAGTAACCGCAGGGTCGTCTGTTCGAGTCAGACAGGGGGAGTCAAAGCGGACCGCGTTCGCTTGCGAGTTTTGTTTTGCGAAACGTCGCGTTACAATCGGTGTCGGTTACGTTTGTTGACGACTTGTTGAAAACTTTCCGGCGGCTCATTTTTTAGAGTTTTTTTTAATCCAATTATAGACATTCGCCTTGCTCATGCCAAAAATCCTACCCACGCCGCGTCCGCTTGCGCCTGAGTAAAAAGTCCTTATGGCTTGCCGGCGGATTTCTTCCGGATACTCTCGTTTCTTCGGATTTATCGTGTACCACGCGCCGCACTCCTTACACATACACCGCTGTGTCCTCGACCGATTGTATCCCTTTTTTGCTTGGTTTTCCGCCTTCCCGCATTTCGGGCACTGTTTTCCTTCGCTTATCGTTGTCTTTTTCATAGCTCTTATTGTACCACAAAACGCATCGTTTGTCCACACCTATTTTCTTTTAATGTTTTCGGGAAAAGTTGTAACTTTAATTGTCCGTCCTATTACTTGCGCCGGGACTTTGGCAGGTAGTTTCGGAGGAAGTTAAATTTGATTTTGGTATGTGTTATTACGTTTTATTGGCAAATGGTTGTAATCAACAAGCGGTAATTGCAAAACAATTCCTCGAAGGGGAGAAGTTTAACGTACTCGAAAGGCTCAAAGAAATAAAAGAAACAGCAGATTTTGAGAAAGAATCAGAGTCTCAAAATTGTCCGAACCGTAAATCGGCAAAAAGTGAACACGGCGTCGCATCAATCAATCGCGCGACGCCGAAATTTATGAGCTTATGACTTCCCATAGCGGTACGTTTAACACCATTGCATATACACAATCTGAAAATTTGTTGATTGTGTGAAATCAATGCTGTTTCCGACTATCGCTATATAAATGCGTTTTGCAGTCGTAAAGGCGAACCGAAAAAGGAGATTTTATGGCGCGCAACAGGTTCGACATAGACGAGGAATTAGAATCCCCGTTTAACTTCGCGCATCTAAGGCGCGCGTTGGTTTACGCGGGCAAATACAAGAAAAAAATCGTGCTGGGGCTGGTTTTGAGCGTGGTTTCGGTCGTCGCGTCGCTGTTCGCCCCCGTAATTTCCAAAGTCGCGCTGGACGACGCCATCCCGAACGGCGACGTAAGGTTGCTGCTTTTGCTCGGCGCGCTGATGTTTTTGTCCGTCGCGGTCAGCGTCTTTTTCGCGCAGAGGCGTTCGGTCATTATGACAAAGGTGGGGCAGGACATAATCTACGACATTCGGCGGGACTTGTTCGAGCATTTGCAGGAACTGTCCTTCGAGTATTACGACAGCCGCCCCCACGGGAAAATCCTTGTGCGCGTCGTGAATTACATAAACAACGTTTCCGATTTGATGACCAACGGTATAATCAACTTTGTCCTTGAAATGCTCAACGTGATTTTCATAGCGGTTTTTATGTTCTTCATCTCGTGGGAACTGGCGCTCGTTATCCTCGCGGGGGTTCCGCTGTTTTTGGCAATCATACTGTTCATCAAGAACAGGCAGCGCAAGGCGTGGCAGGCGGTTTCAAACAAGACTTCCAACCTGAACGCCTATCTCCACGAGAGTATAGTGGGGGTAAAAATCTCGCAGATTTTCACGCGGGAAAAGGAAAACGCGGAAATCTTCGACCGCCTTTCGCGTTCCTACCGAAAGGAATGGATGCGCGCCGTCGCTTATTCAAACCTAATCCACCCGACGGTAGACAACGTTTCGGCGTTGGTGAGGGGCGGGGTCTACATAGTGGGGCTGACGCTGTTCGTCGCCACCCCCGCGAGCCTGGGAACCGTCGCGGCGATGTCAAACTATTCGTGGAGGTTCTGGCAGCCGCTTTTGAACCTTTCCAACCTGATGAACGCCTTTATCACCGCCGTGGCTTACCTTGAACGCATTTTTGAGGCGCTGGACGAACCCGTCGCCGTCAAGGACAAGCCGGACGCGGGGAAAATGCCCGCTGTCAACGGCGACGTGACCTTCGACGACGTTACCTTCGCTTATGACAAAAACGCGAACGTGCTTAACAACCTTTCTTTCGAGGTAAAAGCCGGGGAAAGCGTCGCGCTGGTCGGTCCGACGGGCGCGGGGAAAACCACGATAGTCAGCCTTATCTCGCGATTTTATAACCTTGACGGCGGCAGGGTGCTGATTGACGGAACGGACATATCGGGCGTGACGCTGCGCTCCCTTCGGGAACAGATGGGCATAATGCTCCAAGACAGCTTTGTTTTCAGCGGGACGGTGATGTTCAACATCAAGTACGGCAGGCGGGACGCCACCGACGAAGAGGCTTACGAAGCCTGCCGAATTGTCGGGATAGACGGCTTTATCCGCGGTCTGAAAAACGGTTACGACACCGAAATAAAAGAGCGGGGCGCGGGGCTTTCGTCGGGGCAGAAGCAGCTAATCGCCTTCGCGCGCACGATACTCGCGAACCCGCGCATACTGGTTCTCGACGAGGCGACAAGCTCCATTGACGCCAAGTCGGAGCGTTATTTGCAGGAAGGAATAAACTATCTTCTGAAAGGGCGGACTTCTTTCGTAATCGCGCACAGACTTTCGACCGTGAGGCACTGCGACAGGATTATGTACGTTTCCGAAAAAGGGATAACGGAAACGGGGACGTATGACGAGCTTATGGCGAAAAAAGGCGATTATTACAAGCTGTACACGGCGCAGAGCGTATAAAGGCGACCGCCGAAAATCCTTTTTCGGCGGCTGTCTGAAATC
>JAIRWE010000034.1 GCA_031253365.1 Oscillospiraceae bacterium
TTTGAACGCGGTTTCCCGCCTTGCGAGTATCATTATACCCCGTTCCGCCGGCTTTGTCAAGCGTTTTCGGCGCGTTTCCGCGATTATTTTTGCGGGGGCGGGAGGGGTTGGCGGGCGAGAGATTGCGGAATTTTAAGGTTGTTTTTTCGGCAATATTCGACGCACATCTCTTCCAGAAACTTAAAATCACACGCATTCGCGACCAGCCCCAAGTCCTTACCCAAGAGAACGCGGTTATACGTGCGCTCGGCTAACTTGTGAATAACGCTTTGATTATTTACACAGTATTCCAATTCCTGTAAAAGCAGTCTTTTATACGCTTCATTACGTTCGTTGGGTATATTGCGCACAACTACCGATTCTTTCGGTATGGGGAACATATAATTGAAGCGCAAAGAGCTTGTCGCTTCCCCGTTATCGCTGTATATCAAAAAATTATCGGGTTTCTGTGTTTTATATGAAGAAACGGGAACGTAGTAATCTTTCCCATCCACGCTTAAAACCACGCCGCAGAAAAATTTGGGCTTGCGGCTGTTTTTTTCGTAATCGTTATTGGGAACACGTGTAAATCCCCTTTTGTCAAGTTCCGATTTTTGTAAATATTTGACGTAATCATTGTTTACAATATAGAATTTAAGTTTCTTCATGCCATCTCCGTTTTTAGTTAAAACAAGGGGCGTTAAGCCCCTTGTTTTCATTATGAGCCGCATTTAAAGCTGCGGAACACTTTTCATAAATGAGCCGCATTTAAAGCTGCGGAACACTTTCCATAAATGAGCCGCATTTAAAGCTGCGGAACACTTTTCATTATGCACGGCGGTTTCCCGCCCTTGCGAGTATCATTATACCCCGTTCCGCCGGCTTTGTCAAGCGTTTTCGGCGCGTTTCCGCGATTTTTTTCACGGGAAGCGGCGTATTAAAAAATTTTTCGCGAAAAAAAAAAAAAACGCCTTACGGCGTTTTCGCGCCTATTATCCGCATGAAGACGCGGTTTTTGCTTAAAACGAACCCGAACAGCGGCGCGCCGACGAGTGTGACGACAATCAATTCGCCCGCCGCCACGAAAAGCGCGTTGACGTAAAACGGCGCGTTCGGCGCCGCCCCCTCGAACCCGTTAAGGAGATACGTAAGCTCAAACCCGACGAACAGCGAATTGAACACCACCGGCGGCAGCGACGCGAGCCAGACGTTACCGGCGCGCGCCGTAAGCGCGACCGACAAGCCCGTCGCCGCGCCGCCGACGACGGCGTCTATCGCCCCGAACGGCCCGAAGGCGTTCGCGAGGACGCACCCCGCCGTTAAAGCGACGCGGTAATCCTTGTTGTAAAAGCACAGCAGGACGAGTATTTCGGAAACGCGCAGCTGCAAGGCGTTAAAGGACAGGAAGGGCGTTAAGACGACGGTTACGGTTACGTATGCCGCCGCGACCAACGCCGTTCTCGTAACGCGGGCGGCGGAACCGCCGTTTTTTTCCATAGTGACTCTCCTCGGTTGAATTTTCGCGATTTTCGGCCGCGCTTGACAATTTGTGAAAAATAGTGTATAGTTCTTGTAGTTTTTAGTTTTTAGTCATTGGTTTTTAGTTTTTTGAAGGGATGTGAGGAATGTGACGGTTACGGAAAACACCGTTATAGGCGACGTTCTCGACTTTAACGCGAAAGCCGCCGCCCCTTATTTCATCGAGATGGGGATGCACTGCTTGGGTTGTCCGTCGGCGCGGGGCGAAACAATCGCGCAGGCCTGCGAGGTTCACGGGGTCAACGCGGACGCGCTTATTTCCAAGCTGAACGCCGCGATTGCGGGATGAACCTTCCGCGACGCCTGCTCGCCGCGGTCGGGTTCGTCCGAAAAGGGGCTGCCGTTTACGACGTGGGGACGGACCATGCCGCTTTGCCGTGTTATCTGGCGTTGAACGGCTTTTCCCCCGTTTACGCCTGCGACGTCAACGAGGGTCCGCTCAGGCGTGCCGAGGCGCGGATTAAGCGGCTGGGCGCGAACGTCGTCCTTTTGCGTTCCGACGGCTTGGAAAGCGTCCCGGGTTTCGCGCCGGGCGCGGGAAACGGGGAAAACGCCGCGCGCGACGTGATTATCGCGGGGATGGGCGGCGGGCTTATCGCGGATATTGTCGGAAAACTCCGCGTCAAGGACGAAAATCTTCGGCTGATTTTGCAGCCCATGAGCCGCCATGAGGATTTGCGGCGCGGGCTGTACGCGTCGGGGTTCGGGATTATCGCCGAGAAAGCCGTCGCGGAAAGGGGCAGGCTCTACGTCGTTATCCACGCGAAGGTCGCGTCCGGCGCGGCGCGTATTTCGGACGCGGAGGCTTTTGTCGGGACTTCGGGCGATTTGGAGTACATAAGGCGGCGGGTGGCGGTTCTCGAGAAAATGGGCAGGGGGGACGCGCGTTTCACGCGGCTCGCCGAGAGTATAAAGGAGAAGTACCCGATATGACGGTGGGCGATGTTTACGATTACCTTGACGTTCTCGCGCCTTTTCGGCGGCAGGACAAACGCGACAATTCCGGGCGGCTTACGGGGGAGAGCGGCGCGCGCGTTGAAAAAATCCTCGTTTGCCTCGACGTCACCGTTCAGGTCGCGGCGGAAGCGGCGCTGTGCGGCGCGAACCTGATAGTCGCGCATCACCCCGTAATCTTCGAGCCGCTGAAAAAAATCGTGAAGGGCGACCTGCCTTACACGCTTATACAAAACGGCATATCGGTTATCGCCGCGCATACCAACCTTGATATTTCGGACGGCGGCGTGACCGACGCCGCGCTTGAATGTCTGGGCTTCCCGAAAAGCTACCGCGTAATCGAGCCCGTGAACGACGACGGCAGCGGTTACGGGAAGATAACCGAGCTGGAACACCCCGTTTTCGCGGGGGAGCTTGCCGAAATGTGCAAAAAGGCGTTCGGCTGCACCGTCGTCAGGTACGTCGACGGGAAGAAGCCGATTAAGCGGGTGGGGCTGACTTCCGGTTCGGGTTCGTCGCTGGTCGCCGCCGCGTTTGACGCGGGGTGCGGCGCGTTCATAGCCGGGGACATCAAGTGGGACAGGTTCGTTTTCGCGGCGAACAACGGCTTCACGCTGATTGACGCGGGGCATTTCCATACCGAGAACATGATATGCGCCGTTTTGCGCGACAGGATTAAATCAAGGTTCCCCGAAGCCGACGTGTCGCTCGCGAAAAGCAACACGGATATATGCGGTTATTGCTGATTTTACTTTTTTTTCCGATTTTTGTCAAGGGGGGAGGTCGCCGGAATGAGAAGGTTCGCCTTAAAATTTTTCGCCGTTTTGTGCGCGGCGGCGTTTTCGGCGCCGCCCGCGTTCGCCGCGCAAGGCGACGGCGACTTGTCCGACTTCGCCGAACCCATCGTGTCGGAGAGCCGGTATTATCTCCCCGGGAATATGCGCGCGGCGGTCATTTACCCCGAAAGC
>JAIRWE010000060.1 GCA_031253365.1 Oscillospiraceae bacterium
CGTGCTTTTGACGTGGGTTCCCCCGCACAGCTCGGACGAAAAATCGCCCGCCTTTACCACCCTTACGACGTCGCCGTACTTCTCCCCGAACAGCGCGATTGCCCCCCGCTTCCTCGCTTCTTCAACGGGCATCTCGCTTGTTTCAACGGGAATGTTGCCGAGGATTTTGTCGTTTACCGTTTTTTCGACCGACGCGATTTCGTCCTCGGTCATCGCCCGCCCGTGCGTGAAGTCGAAGCGGCACCTCGCGTCGTCCACAAGCGAACCCGCCTGGTGAACCTGTTCCCCCAGAACCTGCCGCAAAGCCGCCTGCAACAAATGCGCGGCGGTGTGGTTGCGCGCGACCGCGCGGCGGCGTTCGGCGTCTACGAACGCCGCCGCGCGGTCGCCTTTTGAAAAATCGCCCCTTTCGATAACGCAGTAACAAACCGACTGACCCGTCGGCAATTTTTTTGTGTCGATAACCCGCATTTCGTTGTTTTCAAACTCTATTCTGCCGCTGTCCCCGACCTGCCCGCCGCTTTCGGCGTAAAAGGGCGTGCTTTCGAGTACGACCGAAGCGTTCGCGCCGTCTTTGACGACGACCGCGATTTTGGTTTCAACCGATAACTCGTCGTACCCAACGAACTTCGGCTTCGCGCCCTCGTCGAAATCGAAAGCGAGCGAGCGCAGGCTTTCCGCCGACCAACCGCCTTTGAACGCCTGATTCGCCCTTGCGGCGTCTTTTTGTTTCCGCATCAATTCGTCGAATTTTTCCTCGTCGAAAGACAAGCCGTTCTCCGCCAGGATTTCCCGCGTTAAATCCGCGGGAAAACCGAACGTGTCGTGCAGTTTGAACACGACGTCCCCGCCGACGTTCCTGCCGCCGCTTAAATAACCGCCCAGAAGCTCCAAGCCCTTTTCCACGGTTTTGGCGAAGTTTTCCTCTTCGGTCAGAACGGTTCGCCTTATGTGGGCGCGCTTTTCCGCCAACTCGGGATAGGCGCCGCCGCTTGACTTTATGACCTCTTCGCACAACTCGTAAAGGAACGGCTTTTCGACGCCGATAAGCCGCCCGTGCCGCGCCGCCCGCCTTAACAGCCTGCGCAGAACATACCCGCGCCCCTCGTTCGACGGAAGGACGCCGTCGCTTATCATAAAGGACGAGCCGCGAATGTGGTCGGTGATTACCCGGACGGAACGGTCCGTTTTGGCGGATTCGCCGTACTTCACGCCCGAAATATTCTCAATTTCGGTTATAACGCTCTTAATCGTGTCAACCTCGAAAAGGTTGTCCGCGCCCTGCATTACGCAGGCGAGCCGCTCAAGCCCCATTCCCGTGTCGATGTTCTTGGAGGCGAGCGGGGGGTAATTGCCCTTCCCGTCGCTGTCGAACTGCGTGAAAACGAGGTTCCATACCTCTATGAAACGGTCGCAGTCGCAACCCACCGCGCAGGCGCCGCCCGCCCCGCAGCCTTTGTCTTCCCCACGGTCGAAGTATATTTCCGAACACGGCCCGCACGGTCCGCTCCCGTGTTCCCAGAAGTTGTCGGCTTTGCCGAATTTTACAACCCGTTCGGGGGGAAGCCCCACCTTGTCAATCCAAACGCGCTCGGCTTCCTCGTCCTGTTCGTAGACGCTGACCCACAGCAATTCGGCGGGGATTTCCAAAACCTCGGTAAAATATTCCCACGCCCACGCGCAGGCTTCTTCCTTGAAATAGTCGCCGAACGAGAAATTACCCAGCATTTCAAAGAAAGTGCCGTGACGCGCCGTTATGCCCACGTTGTCTATATCGGGGGTGCGTATACATTTTTGACAAGTCGCGACGCGCTTTCGCGGAGGGGGCAAAAGCCCCTGGAAATATTTTTTCAGCGGGGTCATTCCCGCGTTAATCAGCAAGATTGAGTCGTCGTCTTTCGGAACGAGCGGCGCGGAATCCATCCGCAAATGCCCCTTCCCCTCGAAAAATTCCAAAAAGCTCTCGCGCAGCTCGTTAAGTCCCATGTGTTTCATTGAAAAAAATTCCTTTTCTTTATTTCGTTTTATGATTTTAACAGAACTTCGCAAAAATGTCAAGCGGCGGACTTTTCGCGGTGTATTGACATGACGGTGAAATTGTGGTAATATAACATTCAGCAATCTCCGAAAACCCCTTTTCGCCGCTTTTCGGCGAAAAATTAAGGCGGTGAATGGCATGAAAAGGTTCGGCGTCGGAATTATCGGCGCGACGGGAATGGTCGGTCAAAGGTTCGCCCTCCTGCTGGCGAAGCACCCTTGGTTCGAGGTGAAGGCGCTCGCGGCGTCGCCCCGTTCCGCGGGGAAGCCCTACGGCGAGGCTGTGGAGGGCCGCTGGATGATGAGCGTGCCCGTTCCCGAAAAGCTGGGGGATATGACGGTTTCGGACGCTTCAAACGTAAAGGCGCTCGCGGGGGAAGTCGATTTTGTGTTTTGCGCCGTGGACATGAAAAAGGAAGAGGTCAGGGTTCTTGAAGAAGCCTACGCCAAAGCCGAGTGTCCCGTGATGTCCAACAATTCGGCGCACCGGTTCACCCCCGACGTCCCCATGATTATTCCCGAAATCAATCCCGAACACGCCGAAATCGTGAAGTTCCAGCGGGAGCGTCTCGGCACGAGAAGGGGTTTCATCGCGGTCAAATCCAACTGTTCCATTCAAAGCTACGTCCCCGCGCTGCACCCGCTGGTGAAATTCGGGCTTAAAGACGTGCTTGCTTGTACATACCAGGCTATTTCCGGCGCGTCGAAGAATTTCAAGACGTGGCCCGAAATGGTTGACAACGTAATACCGTTCATCGGCGGCGAGGAAGAAAAATCCGAGAAGGAGCCGCTTAAAGTGTGGGGCGTCGTCAAAGGGAAAGAAATCGTACCCGCGTTCGCGCCGTCAATCACGACGCAGTGCATACGGGTTCCCGTTACGGACGGGCATTTGGCGGCGGTGTTCGCGCGGTTCGGCGACAAGCCGGACAGGGATGAGATTATAGCTTTGTGGAACGGGTTCGGCGGCGTTGACCTGCCGTCCGCGCCGAAAAAATTCCTCACCTACTTCGAGGAGGAAAACTGCCCGCAGACGAAGCTGCACAGGGATTTGGAAGGCGGGATGGGCGTTTCAATCGGGCGGCTGCGCGAGGATTCGCAGTATGATTACAAATTTGTGTGCCTTTCCCATAACACGCTGAGGGGGGCGGCGGGCGGCGCCGTTCTTATGGCGGAGCTGTTCGCGAAAAACGGATATTTTGACTGAGGCTTTCGGAGGTTAAGTATGAAAAAAACCATATTCACCGGTTCGGGCGTCGCCCTTATCACCCCGATGAATCCCGACGGCAGCATAAATTACGGCTGTTTCGGCGCGCTCATTGAAGAGCATATCGAAAAAGGCACCGGCGCGTTAATCGTTTGCGGAACGACGGGCGAGTCCTCCACCATGACGGACGACGAACACCGCGAGTGTATTCGTTTCGCCGTGGAGAAATCCGCCGGGCGTATTCCCGTTATCGCGGGGACGGGGAGCAACGACACCGCCTATATGATTGAGCTTTCCGTCGAGGCGAAGGAATTGGGGGCGGACGCGATTTTGATTGTTTCTCCTTATTATAATAAGGCGTCGCAGCGCGGTCTTGTCGCGAGTTTCACCGCCGTCGCGGACGCGGTTGACATTCCGATAATCCTGTATAACATTCCCGGGCGCACCAACGTGAACATTTCAATAGACACCTTCAAGGAACTCGCCAAGCACCCCAACATCAAGGCGGTTAAAGAATCCGGCGGCGACATAAACTATTTCGCGAGGATAATCGAGGCTTGCGGCGACGACTTGGACGTTTACAGCGGCGACGACTGCATGACCGTCCCAGCCATGTCGCTCGGCGCGAAGGGCGTCGTGTCGGTTATAGCGAACATTGCGCCCGAGCTTATGCGGGATATATGCGCCTTGTGCTTTAAGAACGATTTCAGGGCGGCGGGGGCGTTGCAGGTGAAATACGCGCGCCTGTGCATGGATTTGCTGACGCTTGACATTAACCCCGTCCCGATTAAGGCGGCGATGAACCTTGTAGGGAAAAACGTCGGGGGTTGCCGCTTGCCGCTGTACAAAATGAGCGACGCCGCGCTTGAAAAACTGAGGGTTTCACTGGGGAAGGCGGGGTTGCTATGACGACGATAGCCATATCGGGCGCGTGCGGCAGAATGGGCAGGAGCATCGCGGGGCTGGCCGCGGAACGCCCCGAATACCGCGACTGCCGCGTTTGCGCGGGCGTGGACACGGCGGCGGCGCGGTACGCGGATTTTCCCGTTTTCGCGGGATTTTCGGAACTGCCGGAACCCCCCGACGTCGTCATTGACTTTTCCCGACCGTCGGCGTTGCCCGATTTGCTCTCCTACTGCAAAAGCGGGAAAGTCCCCGCGGTCATAGCCACGACGGGGTACGACGACGGCGAGATTCGGCTGATTAAAAGCGCGGCGGAGCAAATTCCCGTGTTTTTCACCTTCAATATGTCGCTCGGGATTAACCTTCTCACCGATTTGGCGCGCCGCGCCGCGCGGGTTTTGGGAACGCGGTTCGACGTCGAAATCATCGAACGGCACCACAACCGCAAAGAGGACGCGCCTTCCGGAACGGCGCTCATGCTTGCCGACGCGATTAACGGGTGTTTCGGCGGGCAAAAGAAATACGTTTATGACCGCCACGCCGCGCGCGGCGCGCGCGAAACCGACGAAATCGGTATGCACTCTTTGAGGGGCGGCACAATCACGGGGGAACACGAAATTGTTTTCGCGGGGCACGACGAGGTAATCACGCTGTCACACTCCGCGTCTTCGAGGGAGGTGTTCGCCATCGGCGCGATTAACGCCGCGCTGTTCCTTAAAGGGCGGGAAAGCGGCTTGTACGACATGGGCGACCTGTTGGCGGACGCCGGGAACGGGGCGTGAAGGGGGTAGGTATGCCGAATACGCAAATCATTATAACCGAAGGGCAGTCGATAGTCACCTTCAACAATGTTTCCGCTTCTTATCAGAGCGCGTTTATCCGCGACGTTTTCGCCGAGGCCGCCGAAGCGGGAATAAACATCGACATGATTGCCCAGTCGCCCGCCACCTCGGATAAAATCAGTTTCGGCTTTACTTTTTCGGACGACGATATGCCGAAGCTGCTGACGATTATCAACTCGCGCGGGGGCGACAGGGCGCACCCTCTGATAAATTGCGGAAACGTAAAAATCACGGTCAAATCGCGGGATATGGTTACCTCGACCGGGTTTGCCTCGCGGGTGTTCGACGTTCTGCGGAAATCGGACTGTCTGCCGCTCCTCGTAACCACCGGCTTGGATGAAATCTCGCTTTTGGTTTACGAAAGCGCCCACGCCGATTTGGAACGGGAATTGAAAGGGGTTTTTGCGTCCTGATACCGTTCGCCCGTTCCTGCTCGTAGCACAAAGGATAATGCACCGGACTCCGACTCCGGGGATTGCGCGTTCGAATCGCGCCGAGCAGAGCGAAAGGCGGCCGAAATTTTCCGGCTGTCGGATAAAACGCCGCGCGGGGGGGTTCGGAACATCGTACCTAAATCGAAAATCACGATAGTAACGGGGCATTACGGAAGCGGGAAGACCAATTTCGTCGCCAATCTCGCCTTGAATCTGCGGCGGCGCGGCGAAACCGGCGTCATAACGGTCGCCGACCTCGATATAGTGAACCCTTATTTCAGGGCGGCGGATTTAAGGAAGCTGTTCGCGGACAACGGCATAAGGCTCGCCGTTTCGGACTACGCCGGCTCCGGTCTCGACGTTCCCGCGCTTAACATAAGCGTAAAGGGCATAGCGGACAACACTGACTATCTTATAATCGACGCGGGCGGCGACGACGAGGGCGCCAAGGTAATCGGCAGATTTGCGGCGGATATCGGGGAGATAGGTTACGATATGTACTGCGTCGTTAATTGCTACCGCTATTTGACGCGAACGGCCCCGCTGACCGCCGCCCTTACGCGGGATATAGAAGCGGCTTCGGGGCTGAAATGCACGGGGATTGTCAACAATTCCAATTTGGGCGCCGAAACGACGAAGGCGCACGTAGCCGCCTCAATCCCCTACGCGCGGGAAACGGCGCGGCTCACGGGGTTGCCGCTCATACCGTTTGAAATGAAGGTTTACGTCAAACCGATTTGGGAAACGCGGCGTTTCCCCTTTTCGGAACCGACGGGGGAGGTCGCCGATGAAATGGGTTCTTAATTTTGAGCGGTGCAAGGGCTGCGCGTTATGTACGGGAGCCTGCCCGAAGAAAATCCTGGTTATTCAGGAAGAGCGGATTAACGCGAACGGTTATTACACCGCGCGGTGCGTTGACGCGGACGCCTGCGTCGGTTGCGCCCTGTGCGCGGTAATGTGCCCGGATTGCGCGATTGAGATTACGGATTAAAATTTTTTCCGCGAAAATAATTTTTTTACGCGAAGGAGAAGAGCGATGGAGCGCAGCCTGATGAAGGGCAACGAAGCCCTTGCCGAAGCCGCCATCCGCGCGGGGTGCGCGCATTATTTCGGTTATCCGATAACGCCCCAGAACGAAATAACCGCCTATATGTCCAAACGCCTTCCGAAGGTCGGCGGCGTTTTCATTCAGGCGGAATCGGAAATAGGCGCGATTAACATGGTTTACGGGTGCGCCGCCACCGGGACGCGGTGCATGACTTCGTCCTCGTCGCCCGGCATCTCGCTGAAAACCGAGGGGATTTCTTATTTGGCGGGCGCGGATTTGCCCTGCGTCATAGTGAACGTTCAGCGCGGCGGTCCCGGGCTCGGGAGTATTCAGCCGTCGCAGGCGGATTATTGGCAGGCGACGCGCGCTTTGGGACACGGCGATTTGCGGATTCCCGTGTTCGCGCCGTCCACCGTCCAGGAAATGGCGGACATGACGGGGAAGGCTTTTGATTTGGCGGACGAGTACCGCACCCCCGTCATGATTCTCGCGGACGGGCTGCTCGGGCAAATGATGGAACCCGTGAGTTTCCCCGAGGAAAAGGCTCCCGCCGCGCGCGGCGAAAAGGCGTGGGCGGCGAACGGCCACGGGAACGCCCGCCCCAAGAATATAGTCAATTCGCTTTATCTGCAACCCGAAAAACTTGAACAAAACATAAAAGAGCGTTTTGTGAGATACGGCGAAATCGAAAAAAAATACGCCGACGCGGTTTCGGATAACGCCGACGGGGCGGATATAATCGTCGCCGCTTACGGTTCGACGGCGCGGATAGCGCGTTCCGCCGCCGATATGGCGCGCGCGGCGGGCATAAAAACGGGGACGTTCCGCCCGCTCACGCTGTACCCTTTCCCCGAAAAGGCGCTTCGGGAAGCCTGCGCGAGCGCGAAAAAGGTTCTCGTCACGGAAATGTCGATGGGTCAGATGGTAGACGACGTTAAGCTGGCGCTCGAATGTAAGCTGCCGGTGGAGTTTTTCGGGAGGACGGGCGGTTTTGTACCCGCCCCGTCTGAAATTTTTGAAAAAATCAAATCGATGACGGAGGTCTGAAACGGATGCCGAAATTCACGAGGCCGCGCGCGTTGGCGGATACGGAAACGCATTACTGCCCCGGCTGTACGCACGGGATAATCCACCGCGTAATCGCGGAGGTCATAGATGAAATGGGCGCGCAGGGCGAAACGGTCGGGATTTGCCCCGTCGGTTGCTCGGTTCTCGCCTACGATTACTTCAACTGCGATATGATAGAAGCGTCGCACGGGCGTTCGCCGGCGGTGGCGACGGGCGTTAAGCGCGCGCGCCCGGACAGGCTGGTTTTCACCTATCAGGGCGACGGGGATTTGGCGGCGATCGGAATCGCCGAGATTATCCACGCCGCCGCGCGCGGCGAGAACATAACGGCGATTTTCGTCAACAATACCACCTACGGAATGACGGGGGGGCAAATGGCGCCGACGACGCTGCCCGGTCAGGTGACGCAGACTTCGCCTTACGGGAGGAACACGGCTACGGACGGGTTCCCGCTGAGAATTTGCGAGATAATGGCGCAAATCGACGGCGTGGCTTTGGCGGAAAGGGTTGCGGTGATTGACCCGAAGAGCGTGTCGACCGCCAAGAAGGCCGTTCGCAAGGGCTTCGAGTTTCAGAAAAACAAACAGGGCTTTTCCATAATAGAAGTCCTTTCGACCTGCCCGACGAACTGGGGGCTGACGCCGCTTAAATCAATCGAAAGGCTTAAAAACGATATGCTTCCTTACTATCCGACGGGAGTATACAGGGAGGGGGCGGCGAGATGACGCGCGAATTTTTGATAGCCGGGTTCGGCGGGCAGGGAATCTTGTTCGTGGGGAAGCTGCTTTCCTATATCGGGTTAATCGACGGGAAGGAGGTCAGCTGGCTCCCGTCTTACGGGCCCGCCATGCGCGGCGGCACCTGTAACTGTTCCGTCTGCATAAGCGGCTCGCCCATCGGTTCCCCGCTCGTGGTCAACCCCGATATTCTGATTGTTATGAACACGCCGAGTTACGATAAATTCATCGGGGCGGTGAAAAAAGGCGGCAAGGCGTTCGTTGACAGCTCGTTGGTTGACAAAAGGAGCGAAAACCCCGATATCGAGTGCCATTATATCCCCGCCACGAATTTGGCGCACGACAACGAAATCAAGGGTATGGCGAACATTATTCTGCTGGGCAAGCTGATTAAGGAAACCGGGCTCGCCGGTCTTGAAACCGTGAGGAAGGCGGTGGAAAAATCCGTCAGCGCCGGCAAAGCGGGTTTAATCGAGGCGAATATGCGGGCAATCGAAATCGGGGCGGCAAACTGAAAAGGCGCAGGGGATATATACATGAATATTTTTCGGGAACTTAAACGGCGCGGCTTAATCGCGCAGACCGTCCGCGAAAAGGAAACGGAGGAGCTGCTTTCCGGCGAACGGGTGAAGTTTTACGTCGGTTTTGACGCGACCGCCGATTCACTTCACATAGGCGGGCTGTTGCAGCTGATTACCATGCGCCGCCTGCAACAGGCGGGGCATTATCCGATTGCGCTCTTGGGAACCGCCACGACGATGATTGGCGACCCCACGGGCAAAACCGATATGCGTAAAATGCTTGACGGCGAGCAAATCGCGTATAACGCCGAATGTTTCAAGGAGCAGATGTCGCGGTTTATCGATTTCGGCGAGGGCAAAGCCGAAATCGTCAAAAACGGGGACTGGTTCTCCGATATAAAATACCTTGATTTTTTACGGGACGTGGGCAGGCATTTTTCGGTGAACAAAATGCTTACCGCGGAATGTTTCAGGTCGAGGATGGAAAAGGGGCTGTCCTTTCTTGAATTTAACTATATGCTTTTACAAAGCTATGATTTTTTGCACTTATACAGGACAAAGGGCGTAAAGCTGGAAATCGGCGGGGACGACCAGTGGTCGAATATTTTGGCGGGCGCGGATTTGGTTCGGCGCGTCGAACGGGGCGAGGCGTTCGCGATGACGCTCGCGCTTATAACCACCAAAGACGGTCAAAAGATGGGCAAGACCGAGAAGGGCGCCTTATGGCTCGACGGGAAAAAATGCCCGCCCTACGATTTTTTCCAGTATTTTCGCAACGTGGACGACGGCGACGTCATAAAACTTATGAAGATGCTGACGTTCATACCGATTGAGGAAATCGAGGAAACGGAAAAGTCGCTGAGCGGTTCGGACTGCAACCTCGCGAAGGAGCGTTTGGCGTTCGAGGTTACATCTTTGGTTCACGGCGCCGCCGAAGCCGAAAAGGCGAGAAAGGCGGCGAGGGACGTTTTCGGCGCGTCGGGCGACAGCGACGATATGCCGACCGTTAAGCTGACCGACGGGGATTTTGTCGATAACAAAATATGTATTCTTGACCTGTTGGTTAAGACGGGGTTGTGCGATTCCAAACGCCAGGCGCGAATAAACGCGGAGCAGGGCGGCGTTTCGGTGAACGGCGTAAAGATTACCGACGCGAACGCGATGATTGAGATAAGCGATTATGTCGTCGCGCGCAGGGGGAAGAAAAATTTTGTTAAAGCGACGAGATAAATTCCGGGTCGCCACCGAAAATTCCCGTTCGGAACATATTGTTTTTACGCGGATTTCACGCCGTTGACACAACGGGGGTTTATTATGGGTGTACATTCAAACCGTTTCGTGCCGAAAGGAGAAAGCGATGGAATACGATTACATCAACAATAACTATGAACGGAAAGCGGAGGACATCACCACCGGCTTTTCGGTAAACGCCAAAAAAAGAAAAGGCAAATTCAGAACCGTCGCGGCGCTGTGCCTCACGGTGGCGATTCTGGGGGGCGCGTCGGGTTTAGGCGGGGCGTACCTTTGGAACGGAATCGACGGGATTTTGAACGACGGCGCGGGTAACGCGACCATCCCCGTTCTGTCCGATACCGACGCGCGAACGGGGAGCGCGCGGACGGGGGATTCCCCCGCCTCCGAACCCGTTTCCGAACCCGCCTCCGAACCCGCTTCGCTCGTGACTTCAACCGAAAACGGCAAACCGCTGAGCAAAATCAAACTTTTTGAAATGGTCAGCGATTCCGTCGTCGGTATCAAAAGGGACGGCAGCGACGTTATTGCCAGCGGCGTTGTCTACACCGCCGACGGCTATATAATCACCTGCGAACACGTGGTCGCCGGCGCCGGTAACGTGAGCGTCGTCGTGGACGATTACGCCGATGCGGATATTTCATACGAATACGAGGCGAAGGTCGTCGGGGCGGACGCCCATACGGATTTGGCGGTGCTTAAAATCGAGCGCGAAGAGCCGTTCAGGGTGTCGGCAATCGGTAACAGCGGCGATTTGAAAATCGGGCAGGACGTTTGCGCCATCGGCAACCCGATGGGGCTTTCAAAGACGCTGACGGACGGAATCGTTTCGGGGTTCCGCGACCTGGGCGGGGACGCCTATAAGCTCCCCTCAATCCAGACGACCGCCGCGGTCAACGGGGGGAATTCCGGCGGCCCGCTTTACGATATGTACGGGAACGTCGTGGGGATAGTCAACGAGAAAATCGTTTACAGCGGCGAGGTTGACAATTTGGGTTTCGCCATTTCCATCGACGAGGCAAAGCCGATTATCGACGAGCTTGTCAGGAACGGTTCCGTCACCAGCCGCGCGAGGCTCGGTATTTCCGCCAAGGAAATAACCGCCTATAACGCCTCCACGCTGGGCGTGGATGTGGAAGCGGGGTTGTACGTCGACAGCGTTACGCCGGGAACGCCCGCCGCGGAAAGCGGATTGACGCGGGGCGACGTGATTATCAAGGTTGACGGGAAAGACGTCGCCACCGTATCCGACGTCCAAGCCGTAATCAAGAACAAGAGCGTGGGCGACGCGATAACCGTCACGGTCGTAAGATACGATAAATTCGGCGACAGGGAAGAACTGAAAATCACGTTCGCGCTTACGGGCAGCTGACGGATTTTTAAGGCGGCCCCCGAAAATCCGTTTCGGGGGTCGTGAATAAAACAGAAAAGGGGATACCGGCATGAAATTCGGGAAAATTGCGGCGTTCGGCGTGACCGCCGCTTTTGCCGCGTGCGCTTTTACGGCGGCGGCGGGCGCGCAGGATTTTGACTTGGGTTATTTTACGGCGAAAGACGGGGATTTCACCGTGAGGGAAAGCGGCGAGGCTTTGACGCACAGGCTGGGGCTTACGGAAATCCCGCTTGAACATCGTTCCTTGGAAATATGGAAGCACTGTACGACCATGAGCCTTTCCTTCGTGGTCACCGACGTCGGCGGCAACGCCGACCCCGAGGAGTTGTTCGTGCAGTTTTATATTCAGCAGCCCAAGCAGGACGAAAACGTGGATAATCTCGACAAATGGACGTGGAGCGAGTTCCCCGCCGTGATTAACGGGGGCGAGTTGGTGTTCGGCGAGGTGAACACCTTCGAGTTCGACGTGAAGGATATGCTGGACCTTGACTATAACTATATGGGAACGATAGGGATAAAATTCGGTAACAAAGACCTTGACGACGTTACGCTCCATATCGAGTTCAAAGAAGTGAGTTTCGGCGGCGACGAGGAAATGGTTTCGGCTATGGGGCAGCCCGGCGGGAATCCCGATTCTTCTCCCGGTTCTTCCGAAGACGCGAGCGACACCCCCGCGGACACGCCCGCCCCCGAAAGTTCGTCCGCTCCCGAAAGTTCGTCCGCCCCCGCTCAAACGTCTCCTTCCGGCGGCGACGGCGGCGGCTCGGGGAACGCGGCGGCGTACATTTTGGGCGGGGTGGTTCCGGTCGTCGCGATAATCGGAATTGTATATCTTGTCGCGAAGAAAAAGAAAAAATAGTTAGGCATAATTACCAATTTTTTTGCGAAACGGCGGTCAAATTTCTACCGCCGATAACCGAAAAAATTAAAATAAAGTGTTGTATTTATTTTTTGTTTGTGGTACAATGTACTTTGCCGCCGTAAAAAACGGCGGCAAAGACGCGATTATATCTATGATTTTCGGCGGCTTTCCGAAAGCCGACCGCACACGCGGCGGCGTGTGACGGCAAGGCGGCGGGCGGATTTCCGGGCGGATTTTTGGTTAAGGGGTGTAAAAATGGCGGTAAAAGAGAAAGTAAGGATAAAGGTCAAGGGGTACGAACACAGCCTTGTCGATTCGGCGGCGGCGAAGATTATCGAAACCGCCAAAAGGAGCGGTTCCCGCGTGGCGGGGCCCATCCCCCTTCCGACGAACAGGGAGGTTATCACCATTTTGCGCGCCGTTCATAAATATAAGGACAGCCGCGAGCAGTTCGAGCTTAAAACGCATAAGCGGCTTATCGACGTTATCCGCCCCACGAACAAAACCGTGGAGGCGTTGCAGGGGCTTGAGCTTCCCGCAGGGGTTGATGTTTCGATGGAATTTTAACGCGAGGAGATACCGGACATGAAAAAAGGGTTAATCGGGAAGAAAATCGGTATGACGCAGATTTTCGACGAAAACGGCAAGGTCGTTCCCGTCACGGTGGTGGAAGCCGGTCCGTGCGTCGTCGTCCAGAAAAAGAGCGGCGAGAACGACGGTTACGAAGCGGTGCAGCTCGGTTTCGGCAACATTTCGCCCAAAGCGGTGAACAAGCCGCGTCAGGGGCATTTCAAAAAGAACGATATTCCTTTCAAAAGGACGCTCAGGGAGTTCAAGCTGGAAAACGCGGGGGAAATCGGCGTGGGCGACGTCCTTAAAGCGGACGTGTTCGCGGCGGGCGATATAATAGACGTTTGCGGCGTCAGCAAAGGCAAGGGCTTTCAAGGTACGATTAAGCGCCATAACACGGCGAGGATAAAGGAAACGCACGGTTCCGGCCCCGTGCACAGGCACGCCGGTTCCATGGGCGCCTGTTCGTCGCCTTCAAGGATTTTCAAAGGGAAGAAGATGCCGGGACACATGGGCGTCGAAAGGGTGACCGTTCAGAACCTTACGGTCGTCAAGGTGGACGCGGAAAATAATTTAATCGCCGTAAGGGGAGCCGTTCCGGGTCCCAACGGCGGGGTGGTGTGTATCACCGACGCGGTTAAGCTGCGGGTTTGAAGTTGGAGGAAATTATGGCGGACGTTAAAGTTTACGATATGTCGGGGAACGAGGTTTCGACGCTCGCGCTGAACGACGAAATCTTCGGCGTTGAGCCCAACGAGGCGATTATACACGCCCTGGTGGTGAATTACCTCGCCAATCGGCGGCAGGGGACGCAGTCCACGCTCACGAGAACCGAAGTTCGCGGCGGCGGCAAAAAGCCGTGGAGGCAAAAGGGCACGGGTCACGCGCGGCAGGGTTCGACGAGGAGTCCGCAGTGGAAACACGGCGGCGTCGCGCTGGGGCCGAAGCCGAGGAGTTACAGGCACTCGCTCAACAAGAAAGCGCGCCGCAGCGGCATGAAGTCCGCGTTGTCCGCCAAGGTCGCCGCCGGCGATATGCTGGTTATCGACGGGCTGAAAATGGACGAGTTCAGCACCAAAACCATCGTGAAGACGCTTGCCCCGCATTTGGCTTACGAAAAGAGCGTAACGATAAAAAAAGGCGAAAAAGCCGGTCTGGAAACGGTGAGGAGCTTTTGGAACAAGGCGTTGGTCGTACTCGATACCAACGACGAGAAAATCATCAAGAGCGCGGCGAATATTCCGGGGGTGAAAACCACGCAGGTCAATACCCTTTGCGTGTACGACATTGTCAATTACGACAAGCTGATTGTGTTGAAGGACGCGCTCGGTAAAATCGAGGAGGTGTACGCGTAATGGTTTTTGTGCCGCAGGACATAGTTTTAAGCCCGATTATCACGGAACGTTCGACCGACGGGCTGGCGAACGGCAAATACACGTTCAAAGTCGCGAAAGAAGCGAATAAAATCGAAATCAAAAAAGCCGTGGAAACGCTGTTCCCAAACGTCAGGGTGGCTAAGGTCAACACCATGCGCGTCAGGGGGAGATTAAGGCGGCAGGGGCGCAGCCAAGGTTATACGGCAAGCTGGAAGAAAGCGATTGTCACCCTGCGGGAAGGCTCGAAAACCATAGAGTTCTTCGACGGTATGATATAGGATTCGGGATTCGGGGCTAAAACCTAATAAGGAGTATTAGTTTTTATGGCTGTTAAGTTTTATAAGCCGACCACGCCCGGCAGACGGGGAATGTCCGTCGTCGATTACAGCGGGCTTTCAAAGGCGGCTCCCGAGAAAAGTCTGCTTACCCCGCTCAAAAAGCACGCGGGGCGCGGCGCGGGCGGCGAAATTACCGTAAGGCACAAGGGCGGCGGAAACAGAAGAAAATACAGGCTCATTGATTTCAAGCGGAATAAACTCGGCATGGACGCCGCGGTTTTGAGCCTTGAATACGACCCCAACCGTTCGGCTTTTATCGCCTTGGTGCGGTACGAGGACGGCGAGAAGCGTTACATCCTCGCCCCCGACGGGCTGAAATCGGGCGACGTCGTTCGGGCGGGCGCGGGCGCGGACATCAAGCCCGGGAACGCTTTGCGGCTGATTGACATTCCCGTGGGAACGGTTATTCATAATATCGAGCTGTACCCCGGCAAGGGCGGTCAGCTTGTCAGAAGCGCGGGCGGAGCGGCGCAGCTTATGGCGAAGGAAAACGATATGGCTTTGCTACGGCTTCCGAGCGGGGAACTGCGTAACGTCCCCGCCAAGTGCATGGCGACGATAGGGAGCGTTTCAAACCCCGACCACGCGAACGTGAACTGGGGCAAGGCGGGGCGCGTTAGGCATACGGGCAAAAAGCCGACGGTTCGCGGTTCGGTTATGAACCCCTGCGACCACCCGCACGGCGGCGGCGAAGGCAAGTCGCCGATAGGGCGTCCGGGACCCGTGACCCCTTGGGGTAAGCCCGCCATGGGCTATAAAACCCGCAAAACGAAGAAAAACACCGATAAATTTATCGTCAAGCGCCGCGGGCAAAAATAATTTCGCAGTATTGCGAAAATGAGCGGAAAACGCAGACCGTTCGGAGGATTGCGAAAATGAGCGGAAAAAGAAGGCTGTTCGGAGGATTGCGAAAATGAGCAGAAGCATAAAAAAAGGGCCGTTCGTTCAAGAGGCGCTGATGAAGCGCGTCAAGGCGATGAACGAGGCGGGCGGGAAAAAGGTTCTCAAAACGTGGAGCAGGGCGAGTACCATATTTCCGGATTTTATCGGTCACACCTTCGCCGTCCACGACGGGAGGAAGCACGTGCCGGTATACGTCACCGAGGATATGGTGGGGCATAAATTGGGCGAATTCGCGCCGACGAGAACATACAGGGGTCACGCCGGGAGCAAGACCACCAAGAAATAACGGGCAGCCTCCGAAAACCTTTTTCGGACGGTTTTCGGAGTTTGCCGACCCGAGGAGGAGAACCGAAGATGGAAGCAAGAGCCGAACTTAAATTCACGCGGGTTACGCCCCGAAAAATGGGGGTCGTGCTGGATTTAATCAGGAATAAGCCCTGCGATACGGCAGTGGCGATTTTGAAAACCACCCCCAAGTCGGCGAGCGAGCCGCTCCTTAAACTTTTGAAATCCGCCATGGCGAACGCGGAAAACAATAATTCCATGGATTTGTCCGAATGCTATGTCAGTGAATGTCACTGCGGTCCGGGGGTCACGCTCAAACGCATAAGGGCTAAGGACCACGGGCGCGCGCACCGTATTTTCAAAAGAACGTCGAATGTCGTTTTGGTTATCAAAGAGGCGGAACAGCCCGATTGAGGTTAAACTGATAAGGAGTTAATATATGGGACAAAAAGTTAATCCGCACGGGTTAAGGGTCGGTGTCATCAAGGATTGGAGTTCGCGTTGGTTCGCGGGGAAGAAAACCTTCGGCGATACATTGGTGGAGGACTTCAGAATCCGCGAGTATTTGCTTCGCAAGGTTTATTCGACCGAAAAGTCGTCTTCGCCCTTAAAGCCGGGTATTTCCGACATTGAAATCGAGCGCGACGCGGCGGCTAAGATAAAGATTTTTATTCATACTGCCAGACCGGGGCTTTTAATCGGTCAAAGGGGCGCGGAAATCGAGAAAATCCGCGCGGATTTGGAAAAAATCGCGGGGGGCAAGCCCGTTAATCTCAATATCGTCGAAAACAAGCAGGTTGACCTTACCGCGCAGTTAGTCGCGGAAGATATAGCGCGCCAACTGGAAATGCGGACTTCCTTCCGCCGGGCGATGAAGTCCTGCATCAAAAGGACGATGGACGCGGGTGCGAACGGCATCAAGACCATGGTTTCGGGCAGGCTGGGGGGCGCGGAAATCGCGCGTTCCGAAAGCTATCACGAGGGGACGATTCCCCTGCATACGCTTCGCGCCGACATAGATTACGGAACCGCCGAGGCCAAGACCACTTACGGGATTATCGGCGTTAAGGTTTGGATTTACAAGGGCGAAGTGCTTAAAGGCGAAGCGGGCGGCAAACGCGCCGCCGCGGAAAAGCCCGCGCGCCGTCCGAGGCGCGACGACAGAAGCGGCGATTTCAGGGGCGAACGCCGAAGGAGCGAAGGTCAACGGCAGGGCGACCGACCGCCGAGGACGCAGTCCGGCGGGGCGGCGGGAACGCGGTTCGGCGACCGACCG
This sequence comes from Oscillospiraceae bacterium, assembly GCA_031253365.1. Classification (GTDB taxonomy): domain Bacteria; phylum Bacillota; class Clostridia; order Oscillospirales; family Ruminococcaceae; genus Ruminiclostridium_E. Next base: position 17,049 of record JAIRWE010000060.1, read on the forward strand.
CCGAGGGCGCAATCCGGCGACCGACCGCCGAGAACGCAATCCGGCGACGCGGCGGCGAAAACGCAGTCCGGCGACGCGGCGGCAAAAACGCAGTCCGGCGACGTGGCGGCAAAAACGCAGTCCGGCGACGCGGCGAGGGAGAACGGCGCGAGTGTCGCGAAAAAAGAGGGGGAATAGGTCGTTATGCTACTTCCTAAAAGGGTTAAATACAGGCGTCAGCAACGCGGGCGTATGTGCGGCAAGGCGACGCGCGGCAATGTCATAAGCAACGGCGAATACGGGTTACAGGCTTTGGAGCCGGCGTGGATTACCTCAAACCAGATAGAGGCCGCGCGTATCGCCATGACGCGGTACATCAAGCGCGGCGGTCAGGTTTGGATTAAGATTTTCCCGCATAAGCCCGTTACCGAAAAACCCGCCGAAACGCGAATGGGTTCCGGTAAGGGTTCGCCCGAATACTGGGTCGCGGTCGTAAAGCCGGGCAGGGTTATGTTTGAAATCGCGGGCGTTTCCGAAGAAACCGCGAGGGAAGCCATGCGCCTTGCCATGCACAAACTTCCCGTTAAGTGCAAGTTTGTCAAGGGTGAAAACATCGGCGCGAGCGAGGGGGGCGGATAATAATGAAGGTCAACGAATTCAGGGAGCTTTCCGGGTTGGAGCTTGAAAAGAAAGCGTCCGACTTGAAGCAGGAGCTTTTCAACCTGCGTTTTCAGTTGGCGGTGAACCAGCTTGAAAATCCCATGAGAATCAGGGCGGTAAAGAAGCAGATTGCCGTAATCAAGACCATCCAGCGTCAGCGCGAATTGGCGGAGCAGACCCCCGCGAAGGGGCTTGCGGCGGGCGAATAGAAGGGGTAACATTTTATGAGCGAGAGAAATTTAAGGAAAACGAGGGTGGGTAAGGTCGTCAGCAATAAGATGGATAAAACCGTCGTCGTAGCCATTCAGGACAACGTCCGCCACCCGTTATACAAGAAAATCGTCAAGCGCACGATTAAGTTCAAGGCGCACGATGAAGGCAATACCTGCAACGTCGGCGACAAGGTCGAGATTATGGAAACCCGTCCGCTTTCCAAAGAAAAAAGATGGCGTTTGGTGAAGGTTATAGAAAGGGCGAAATAATAGACCTCTTGCGAAACTAAATCGCAATGTCTTTTCGGCTGATTTTCCGTCATACCGCGTTAATTTTTCCTCAAATATCGCGGATATTATCGTCAAAATTGCCTTGTCTGACGAAAAATCCACACAAAAATCC
>JAIRWE010000088.1 GCA_031253365.1 Oscillospiraceae bacterium
GAGCGTTTTTAACGCCTATCCGGTAATCCAAAAGTATATCATCAACCCTTACTACGAATCCAAAGGGGAGAAGAACCCCGAACTGCCGGAATACAGCGTTCCCGAAGACGCCGAAAAGCCCATATTCACCGATTTGGGCGGCAGGGAAGCCGTTATCAACAAAAAAAGCGTGAAAACCAAAGGAAAGGTCATAAAGTAAGCGGGGATATACGCCACATAGGATTCGAACCTATGACCTACCGCTTAGAAGGCGGTTGCTCTATCCTGCTGAGCTAGTGGCGCGTCCGAAAGTCCGTCAAAACCCCTGTGAACCCGCGTCGAACAGTTCGCACGCCTCGTCCCCCTCGTAGTAACAGGCGATGAACAGCCCGCCGTATTCAAACACGCGGGAAGCGGGGAATTTCGTCGTGTCTATTCCCGAAAAACCCTCCGCGAACCCGCCCCCCGTGAATTTCGCGAACGCCTCTTTCTGAACCCACATTCTCAAAAAATCCGCGTCGCTTTTAACGGCGGGGATTTCGTTTTCGCGGTGGCACACCCGTTTGACCAAGGCGGGGCTTACCTTACGGAAACATTCGACGTCGACGCCCGTTTCACGCTTTGAAACGACGCACCCGACGCCGAATTTGCAATGCGAAACGCTGAAAAATATATCCGAGTCCTTGAAACGCGGCTTGCCGCGCCCGTCGCTGATTATTTCGGGGCGGCGCACGCCGAATTCGCCCAGCAGCGCGTCGTCGAGGAGCCGCGAAGCCGTTTCGCGCTGCCGCGATTTCGTGAGCGGCGTTTCTGAGGTTACGAGATAAATTTTCACGATGCTGCCCCCCGCTTCGCCTTCGCTTGCGGCGGATGACCCGTAGGGGAATTGAACCCCTGTTTCCGGCGTGAGAGGCCGACGTCTTGACCGCTTGACCAACGGGCCTTGTCGTTATAAAACCGCTCAAACTTTTTCAGTCGAAACAGTTGACATAACTCCCATTTTTTGATATAATACCGTATGTTGTACTTAACGAGTCGCTAGCTCAGGCGGCAGAGCACCTGCCTTTTAAGCAGGGTGTCCCGGGTTCGATTCCCGGGCGACTCACGTTTCGGGTTTCCGGAAACGCGCTAAAAGACCCTTTCCTCGCAATACTCGCACATGAGGGCGTCCCCTTCTTCGACAAACTTCGGGGGCAGCCCTTTTTCGTTGTTGACTATACACCGTTCGTTCCCGCATTTCAAGCCGCAGTCCTCCCCCGTGAAAAACGGCTTGGGCTTGAAATCCTTATAGTTCAGTATAATCAAAATCAACGCCATTCTGACGTACATTCCGTAATGCGCCTGCTTGAAATACAGGGCGCGGGGGTCGTCGTCAACCTCGCGCGCGATTTCGTCAACCCTCGGAAGCGGGTGCAGCACGATAAGGTCGTCTTTCGCCGCTTTGAGCTTGCGCGCGTCCAAAATGAACACGTCTTTTTGCCGCCTGTATTCCTCTTCGCTCTCGAACCTTTCCTTCTGTATGCGCGTCATGTAAAGAACGTCCAGCTCCGGCAGCGCCTCCTCAATCGAGGAAACGTCGCGGCAGGACGCCCCCTCTTCCGTAAGCGCCTTCTTTATGTATTCCGGAAGCCCCAACTGCCTCGTCGAGATAAACGTGAATTTATTCCCTTTGTACTTCGACAAGGCGCGTACCAACGAATGTACCGTCCTCCCGTTTTTCAAATCGCCGCAGACGCCGATGTTAAGGTCGTTGAGGCGTTTTTTCTCTTCGGTGAGCGTGAGCAAGTCGGTAAGCGTCTGCGTGGGGTGGAGATGCCCGCCGTCCCCCGCGTTCACGACGGGGCAGTCGGCGGTGAGCGCGGCGGCTTTCACCGCGCCTTCCAAATGATGGCGCATCACCATTATGTCCGAATATCCGCTGACGGTTTTGGTCGTGTCTTTAAGGTTTTCGCCTTTGGATATGCTTGAAGTCTGCGGATTGTCAAACCCGATTATTCCGCCGCCGAGACGCAGCATCGCGCTTTGGAAACTCATCTGCGTCCTCGTGCTCGGCTCATAGAAAAGCGTGCCCATTATCTTACCCGTGCAGGCGCCCTCGTAAATATGGGGGTTTTTCATAATGTCCCGCGCCAAATCAATAATCACGTTCCACTGTTCCGTGGAATAATCGTTCAAATCAATCAAATGACTGTACATTTCGTTCGCTCCTTCTTGCCCGCTTTGCGTAGATTATAGCAAAATTTACGGGGTTCGTCAATAATTTTCCGAAAAGTCCTTGTAATTTTTTTGAAAATGTGATAACATATAGCCATGTGTGCGGAAGGTGTCGGAAGGGGCTTTGAAGCGTCCCGTGAAATATTTGACTGTCATACCCATATTTTCCCCGATAAAATCGCCGAAAAGGCGTCCGCCGGCATAGGCGGCTTTTACGGCATACCTATCCTGTTCGACGGAACGGCGGGTACTTTAATCCGCGTCTGCCGCGAGAACGGCGTTTCGGGCTGTTTGGTCTGCTCCGTCGCCACGAAGCCCGAACAGGTTGAAAACATCAACGACTTCATCGGTGAAAGCGCGTCGTCGTCGAACGGGTTTTTTACGGGGTTCTGCTCGCTTCACCCGGACATGACGGAAAAAGAGCTGGACGACGAGGTCGCCCGCGTTATCGCGATGGGGCTGAAAGGGGTCAAACTTCACCCCGATTTTCAGGAATTCAAAGCGGACGGCGCGCGCGCCTTCAAGATTTATGAAGTCGTCGGCGGCAGGCTGCCTTTCCTGATTCACGCGGGGGACAGCCGATACCCTTATTCCTCCCCGAAGCGCATAGCCGGCGCGGCGAAACGCTTCCCCGAAATGACGGTAATCGCGGCGCACTTGGGCGGTTGGTCCGAATGGGACGACGCCGTCAGCCGACTCGCGGACCGAGGGAACGTTTGCGTCGACATATCAAGCTCCCTTTACGCGCTCCGCCCCGAAAAAGCGCGGGAATACGTCGCCGCCTACGGCGAGGACAGGGTGCTGTTCGGAACGGATTACCCCATGTGGGACGTGAAGGAGGAGCTTGAACGCTTCGACAGGCTTGATTTGGACGAGCGCGCGAGAAGGAAAATTCTTTGCGGGAACGCGAAGAAATTATTAGACCCCGCGGATTTATGAGGTTGCCATGAATTTTGAGAAAAAGTCGAACTACACGGGGCTGGTTCTTCTCGGCGCGGGAACGGCGATAGTCGGTTCGATACTGAGCGCGCTGTACCTTTGGCTCAACAGCGTGATTCCCAGCGTCTATCTTTGCGCGCTTTGCGCGGGCGCGTTCGGCGCGGGGACGGGGGCCGTTTCCGCGCTGATGATAAAGTTTTTCAAAATCCGAACGCCCGCTTTGGCGATTGCCGCCGTGGTAATCGGCTGTCTCGGGTTTACGTATTTCAAATGGGCGCTGTACCTCGCGAACGATTATAACGCCATGTTCGGGGATAATTTGGGCGAAGACGGCGCGGACGAGGTGTTGATGGGGTTTTGGCTTGTCAGCGACCTTTTCGGCGATGAAAACGGGAACATCTATTCCGACGCCGAATTGACCGAAATCATCCGCGATATGAAAGAACCGCCGGCATATAAATTCCTTGACGACGAAAAATGTATCTACTTGTTCGGCACATCCCTCACCGAAGACGTTAAAAACGAATTAAGCGACATATCCCTGTATGAACTGTTCGGCTTCGACGAGTGGCTCGGAATTTCGGAGATTACGGCAATCAGCGCGATCAGGGATATGACGGACTACACCGCTTACCTTTACTACACGGACTACAACAACAACGGGAACAAAAATCCCACCGCGATTTATTACATGGCGCGTCCCGCCCGTATGCTCGATATAATCGGCATTGTCAACAAAGAGGGGCGCTGGTCTTACGGCAGCAGCGCCGCCGCGAGAACGGGCGGCAACGTTATGGACGTGAGCGGCGCTTTGCTTTGCGTCGTGTGGATTGGGGAACTGCTCTTCATTTGCGTACCCGCCGTGGCGGTCGCGGCGAGCAGGGCGAAACGCCCGTTCATCGAGTTTGAAAACGAATGGGCGGAGCTTTACAAGGGTTATAACCTGTTGCTGGAAGACAACGGCTCAATCGTCAAAGACAAGAATTATCTGAGGAACTCGCCGGACTCGCTTCTTTCGGCGCCGTCGCTGAACGGCGTCGCCGGCGGTCCCTCGTATTTGCGCGCGGACATTTACCATTCGGTCGGTTATGAGGAAAATTATATCTCGCTCAGGCGAATGGTTTACAACGCGAAATCGAAAAATTACAACGAAACGCCCTATGCCGGCTACATTCCCGTAAACAAGGAATTTTTGGTAAGGCTGTTCGCGCATTGCGGAGCCGCCGCTCCCTTCGACGCGCCGGGCTTCGGAACCGCCGCGACCTCCCCGAACGCTTTGGGCGCGTCGGGGCTGTATTCTTACGAAACGCCGGCGGGCGAAAACGCCGTAACGGGTTCGGTCGGCACACCGGGTTCGGTCGGCACCATGGGTTCGGTCGGCACCATGGGTTCGGTCGGCGTTCCCGAAAACGCCGTAATGGGTTCGGTCGGCGCAATGGGTTCGGTCGGCGCACCGGGTTCGGTCGGCACCATGGGTTCGGTCGGCACCATGGGTTCGGTCGGCGTTCCCGAAAACGCCGTAACGGGTTCGGTCGGCGTCGGCGCGCCGGGAATGTACGACATAACCGAAGAAACGGTCGACCTTAACGCCGCGTATAATCCCGGGAACCCGGACGGGGCGGGTTCAAAAAAAGACGAAAGCGTAAGTTTTGACGATTTGCTGCTGTGAAAGGGAGGTTCAGGCCATGTTAGTATCGGCGAAAGAAATGATGAAAAAAGCAAAGGACGGCAAGTACGCCGCGGGTCAGTTCAACATCAACAACCTTGAATGGACAAAGGCGGTTCTCCTCACCGCCGAGGAGTGCAAATCCCCCGTTATTCTCGGCGTTTCCGAAGGGGCGGGGAAGTACATGGCGGGATACGGAACCGTCGTCGGTATGGTGAACGGTATGCTGAAAGAGCTGAAAATTTCGGTTCCCGTCGCGCTCCACTTGGACCACGGCTCCTATAACGGGGCGCTGGCGTGTATCGAAGCGGGTTTTTCTTCCGTTATGTACGACGGCTCGCACGAACCGATTGAGCAAAACGTCGCCAACACCACGCGGCTCGTGGAGATTTGCGCGAAAAAGGGGTTGTCGCTTGAAGCGGAAGTCGGTTCCATAGGCGGGGAGGAAGACGGCGTGGTGGGTATGGGCGAATGCGCCGACCCCGACGAATGTAAGCGGATAGCCGACTTGGGCGTGACCATGCTCGCGGCGGGAATAGGCAATATCCACGGGAAGTACCCCGATAACTGGCCGGGGCTGAGTTTTGAAACCCTTCAGGCGGTCAAGGACAAGGTGGGCGACGATATGCCGCTTGTGCTTCACGGCGGAACCGGCATCCCCGACGACATGATTAAAAAGGCGATTTCACTCGGCGTCGCCAAAATCAACGTAAATACCGAATGTCAATGGGCTTTCCAAAAAGCGACCCGCGAGTATATCGAAGCGGGCAAGGACCTGTCGGGCAAGGGGTTTGACCCGCGCAAGCTGCTGGCGCCGGGGTTCGAGGCGATAAAGGCGACCGTCCGCGGGAAAATGGAACTTTTCGGCTCCGTGGGGAAAAGTTGACGGCGCGGTTTGAGGAATAATGCTGAAGAGATTTATCATAGGCGTTTTCGCGGCGGTAACGTGCGCGGTTTCAATCATAACGCCGACCTTTCGCTCCCACGCCGACAGCGTTGAGTGGGACGGGAAATCGGAGATAAAAGACGGCGTCGTGTACACGGTTACAAGGGAACTGACCGTCAACGGCGCGGTTACGGTTCCCAAAAACGCGAAGCTTCACGTTTTGGCGGACGGCAGCCTGAAACTGACGCCGAAGTCAAAAATTACCGTTCGCGGCGATTTCGGCGTGTTCAAAGGCGCGACGGTTTTGCTGTCGGGGGAACTCGCGGTGAGGCCGACGGGCAGCCTGCTCGTCCACGGAACGCTTTTGGCGTCGGTAAGCTCCGTAATGAACGTAAACGCGAACATGAATATCTATGCCGACGGCGTTTTTAAGTCCTCCGGCGTTTTCAAGCTGTATTCCGAAAGAACCCTCACGAACAAAGGCGCGTTCACCCTGTTGAAGAGCGGTTCCGTCACCGTGAGCGGGAAAATCGCCAACGCCAAAAACGCGCGGTTCGACGTTCAGGGGA
>JAIRWE010000134.1 GCA_031253365.1 Oscillospiraceae bacterium
TAAAGGTTGGCGAATACCGGCATGGTGACGCCGGTCATCGGGTCCATCGCCTTTGCCATCATAATCCCTATCTGATAGTCAATTATCTCACCCGCGTAGATAATCACGGTCAGGGTAAGGTTGACTATAAACCCGAAGATAAGCCCGATTGCGGCTTCTTTCAGTATCACGAACGCGAAATCGGGAACGCCCGTCGGAATATATCCGACCGCGCCGCCCATAGACGCGAGCATTACAACCGTCAACACCACCGACAGCGAAACACGGACGCGCATGGGAACGACCGCCCGCCCGAATATCGGGTTAAAGGTGAATATCCCCGCGACCCGCGCGAAAACTATAAGACAGCCGATAAAATTATTTACGATTAGTTCCCATATTTCCCGCAAAATCCATCAACCTTTTTACGCATACCGCGCTCCGGCGGCTACAAATTTGTTCCCGACATCAGCTCAAATATCGAGTTCATGTAATCAATAATTTCGTTAATCATCCAAGGACCCAAAGCGAGCAACCCCAAAGCCACCGCGATGGCCTTGGGCGCAAAAGTCAGCGTCTGCTCATGAACCTGCGTCGCCGCTTGCAAAATCGCGATTATAAGCCCCACTATCATAGCCGTTATCAGCATGGGCGCGCACAGCTTAAACGCAAGCCCCACCGCGCCGAGAAATATTTGCATTACCAAATCCTGCGACATAACAATCCCCCGTCACTTTCGGGTTCGGGCAAACCGGCGAAAAGGGGTTTTCGGAGGTTGCCTTGTCCCTTACGGATTAAACGACGTGATAAGCGTGCCGACCAACATCTGCCAACCGTCGACGATAACGAATATCATAATCTTGAAAGGAAGCGAAATCATCGCGGGGGGAAGCATCATCATACCCATCGACATCAGCGTCGACGAAACGACTATATCTATTATCAAAAAGGGTATGAACAGCATAAATCCCATCTGAAACGCGCGGGAAAGCTCGCTAATCATAAAAGCGGGGATAACCACTCGAAAACTTAACTGCTCCTGATAATTACCGAAGTTCACATCGCTGAAATCAAAAACCTGAACCTGATTGCCTTCCTCGTCCGTGTCATAAACCGTTGCCTGCGCCAAATTCATAAAAAACAGCATATTGGAATTTGTCGTCTGTTTAAGCATAAACTCTTTAAGCGGCTCGCCCGCTTTCTCAACGGCTTCCCAGGCGGTAATCTCCCCGTTGGAATAAGGGCGGTAGGCGACGGCGTTAATCTGCGAAAACACCGGCCACATAATGAACATCGTCAAAAACAGCGCAAGCCCCACCAAAACTTGGTTCGGCGGCGTCGTCTGCGTATTCATCGCGTTTCGCAAGAACCCGAACACGATAATTATTCTCGTGAACGAGGTCATCATAAGCAAAATCGACGGCGCGACCGATAAAATCGTAATCAGCAGTATAATTTCAAGCGGCTGCGACGCGTCTATACCGATTAAATCATAAAGCGCCGATGTTTCGTTTGGCGCGGGTTCCTCCGAAATAACGGAGGTTTCGCCGCTGTTCAGCCCGCCTTCCGCCACCACGTCCGCCGGCATGGCCGCGGACGACAGCGCGAATATTGAAACCGTCAGCAAAACGCACACAGCCAGCGACACGAAAAATTTTACAAAAAGTTTCTTATTATATTTTACGGCAACCTTAAATGTTTCCATCATTTTCAAACACGCCGTGCGTGGTTTGCCGCGCACCAAAACTTGGTGAAAACGCAGGCTGTCACCCGCGCCCTTTCTTTACTTATTTTCAAGCCGGTTATCCTCTGAACCCTTTTCGCTGTCGCCGCCTTTGTCTTTTTTTCCGCCGAGAAATCTGCCCAAAACGTCGGAAAAAATCGGAATGTTTCCGTCCTCCTTTATCGCCCGCGCGTATTCCTCCTCGCTGACATCCAAATCGGCTAACTTTTCCACGCGCTGGCTGCTGACGCCTATCAACATAAGCTTCCCGCAGACCGACACCACCAAAAGCATGGACTCCCTGCCGATGTTAGCCCTGTCTAAAACGTGAAGCCGGCTTCCGCCGACAACGGAAACCCGCTTATTAAGCAATCTCACCCCGTAAAACAAAAGCAGTATCAACCCGAGGACGCCAATCAGGGATATTGTTACCGCCAGAAAATCTTTCATATTCCTCATACCCAAACAAGAGGATAAACAGCTTAGAACCCGCGTGTTCCTCCTCTTATTTTTCGTTTATTTTAAACGGCGAGACGCAAAAAGACAAGAACGCGCAACCCGACGTTTATCCCGCCGAAAAGGAATTTCGGGGGCGTACCCGCGCTATCCCAGAATCTTCGTGACGGTTTGAAGTATTCTGTCAGGCTTGAACGGCTTTACGATAAAATCAAGCGCCCCGAGCTTAATGGCCTCTACGACCATCGCTTCCTGCCCCATGGCGGAACACATGATGACCTTGGCGGCGGGGTTCTTCCCTTTAATTTCCGCCAACGCCTCAATCCCCGTCTTATTGGGCATGGTAATGTCCATAATCACAAGGTCGGGGCTTTCCGCGTCGTACATCTGGCAAGCGATTTCACCGTCCGCCGCTTCCAGTATACTTGTGAACCCGTTCTTCGTGAGGGTGTCTCTTATGAGCATTCTCATAAAAGCCGCGTCGTCAACCAATAAAATTTTCTTGTCCATTTTGTTACTCCTTACCTAATGAATCCATAAATTTAGATTTTATTATTTCTGTTATCCTGACAGCGAAGTTATCGTCAATTACCACCACGTCGCCCCTCGCTATCAGGTTGCCGTTGACCACAACGTCTACCGGTGCGCCCGCTTGCCTTTCAAGCTCTATTATCGTACCCTGCGTAAACTCCAATATTTCCTTGACGCGCCTCCTCGCGGTTCCGATTTCCACCGAAATCTGCAAAGGAACCCCCATCAAAAGCTGTAAGTTATCCTTTTGCTCGCCCGAAAGGTTGACGTCAAAATTCTCGAACTGGTGAAGCTGCGCGCTTTGAATGTTAATCGGCATCATACCGGGCGGAAACCCGTAGGGCGGATAATATCCGTAAGGCATCCCCTGCGGCGGGGGCGGCGCGTACCCCCCGGGCATCCCCATTGCCGGCATCCCTTGCGGCGGAAGCGGCGGATACCCGTAAGGCGTCTGCCCCTGCATGGCGGCAGGGTCGAAAGCCGGCATCGGCGGGGGCGCGTACTGCGCCGGAGCGCCCTGCGGAGCGGACGGCGACGCCTGATTCGGCTGAGACTTCGATGCCGCCGCTTCCGCGGCCGCCTTTTCTTCCTCGTGTTTTACCTCTTCGTTGAGGGTGAGCAACCTGTCCGCCAATTCCGACGCCAATTCCAGGCTCATAACCGAAACAAACTCGGACTTTATAACATTTTCTACGGTCAAATCAAAATTTATCGCCACCACGGTATCTCCGGGTTCATAATCCTGCAAGTCGGAGATATTGATTTTATCCATCACATGGGGCGTCGGCGTCGAAATATCAATGCTCATATCCAAAAACTTCGACAAAGCCGTGGCGCACGAACCCATCATCTGGTTCATAACCTCGGACACCGCGCTGATGTTCAGCTCGTCGAACTCAAAATCCGGCGTAACCTCCAACGGCTGCCCCATCAACTGATTCAGAATCATCTGGACGTCGTCCTGCTTCAACAGCATAAGGTTCGAGCCGGTTATCCCCTTCACATAAACGATTTTAACGCATATAGCGGGCTCAAGCTCATCCGCGCGCATTTCCGCCGCCTTTTGAACGCTTACCTTAGGCGTCGTAATCCACACCTTCGCGTTCAGGAGCTCGGAAGCGGCGGTAGCCGCGCTGCCCATTCCAATATTCATAATCTCGCCGATTGCGTCTTTTTGGATTTCTGAAATCTCTATTGCTTTCGACATTTATGCGCCCTCTCCTTTTCTTTTTTCATGGGACCCCGTAAAAAAACCTTTACAAAACAGCAAGCCGTCCCTTCACCCGTCAGAATTCCGTTCGGAGAACATTCTCGATTTTTACCGCCTTCTTGCTGTTAAAAACGCCGAGCTTTCCGTCGAACCACGTATTTCCGCCCACGTTAAGCTGTATATTACCGTCAATGCTTTTGCCCAGCGGAATAATATCCCCCGCCTGCAAATTCATGACCTCCACCATATCCAAATTCGTTTTCCCGAGAACCGCCGTCACGTTCAACAGCGAATGCGAAAGGGTGTTCATTATGTTTTCTTTGCGCTCGCCTTCCTTTATCGCGTTGCCCACCTTTCCGCCCTTCGCGGTGAAGCTGGTGTACTTCGCCATAAGCGCGTCAAGCTCTATGGCGGGCATACAAATGGAAATAATGGTTTTCGTTTCGCTGATTGTAATTTCCAGGGCGGCGATTATCATGGTATCGTCGTAATTCACGTTGGAAATAACGCGCGAATTTGTTTCTATCTTGGAAAGGTACGGCGTAAGCTCAACATAGCTTTCCCACGGTTCGCGGAACAACCGCGCCATATTCCTGATTATGCCGTCCATGATGCTCACTTCAATTTCGGTGAAGTCGCGTTCGGTGTCCTTATACTCGCCCTTCCCGCCCAGAAGGCGGTCTATCATTATATATGTCAGGGAATTTGAAAGCTGGACAATGGTGGTGACGTCCTCCACTTCCTCGTCGTTTATCTGAAGGTCGACGATTCCCATCATAACGTAATCCGGAAGCGCGTTGTTGAATTCAAAATACTTCTGTTCCTCCACGGAAGCGAGCGACACCTTACAGTAAAGCCTCAGCAGCCCCGTAAGGTAAGAGGACATAAGCCGCGCGTAATTCTCAAAAATGCTGTCAAGGGTCTTAATGCGCTCCTTCGTTATCTTCTTCGGCGCGCGGAAGTCATATTCCTTTATTTCTGACACGGGTTCGGCAACGGTTTCAATAACACCGCCGGATAACGCGCTGTTTAACATCGCGTCTATCTGTTCTTGTGTAAGAGCGTCAGCCAAAACCATATCCCCCCTTCAACGGCGTATATCGGTAGCCCGCGAACGCTACGTCTGCCCCCCGGAATCGCTCGGGGCGTCCGAAGCCGCGGGTTCCCCGGAACTGTCCGGCGTGCCGGTCGCGGTCTTATCGGGGTCAAGCATATCGGGGGTAATCACGTCGTCGCCCGGTATCGACGGTCCGAAATCCCCGCCGGAAGGCGGCGCGGTCGCGGTCGCGCTGTCGTCTTCGTCGTTATTGTACTTACCCACAATCGACTGATAAATGGAATCATCCCTGTCAAAATCCCCCGGCTCGGGGTTCCTGCTGTCGTCCGGCCCGCCGGGATAAGGGGTAAGGTTATAATCGTATTTGAGTACGTCGGACAGAATGGCGGTTTCGTCCGGCTGGTAATCGTTGCGTATAATCACAAGCTCGACACGCCTGTTCTTGGCGCGGCCTTCCTCGGTATCGTTGGGGTAATAAGGCTCGTTTTCCGCGTTGCCGACTACTTTGAATTTATCGTGCGGCACCATATTGCGCCAATAATCCAGAAATTCCGTAACCCTCGTGGCGCGCATGGCGGAAATCTGCCAGTCGTCTATCCTCGAAGAAACGACCGCCGCCGTATGCCCCGAAACCTCGACGGTTTTAATGTAACTCTGAACCGCCCTTATCCCCGGGTAAAAAGTGTTCAAAATCCGCACGCCCTCGGGAGTCAGCTCCCATTTGTCCGGCTCGAACATAACGTCCGAATCGAAACGTATGTATATTCGCCCCGCCGACTCCGAAACAGACACCGACGACGTCAAATTTTCGCTTGTCACCGCGTTCGACACCCAGTTGAAAAGCTGGTCGAACGTCATGGGGAGCCGCCCGGGAACCCCCGGTATGGTCCCGTCGTCCGACACGTCGAACGGGGGATTGTTCACGTTGCCCTCCGAATCGGTGGGGTCCTTCTCCGTGTCCTCGTCAACCACGGTATTGATATATTCGCCGCTGTTACTCAGCGCCTGAACGACCCACTGCCACTTCTTCTCGTCGGGGGTCGAAATGATATACATCAAAACAAAGAAACACAACATAAGCGAAATCATGTCCGCGTATGTGGTCAGCCAAGCGTCTGTATTCGTGGCTTCTTCCGGCTTTTTCTTCCTTGCCATAACGACATCTCCCTTCCCGCGATATTCGCCCGGACGCGGCAAACCGCCGCCCGCGCCGATTCAACCACCGTAACACACAAATTATATCACACTATCACGGCAAATGCAATAATTTTTGTAAATTTCCGCCGCAACAATTCATAAACCGCCCGTTTTGTGATTATTAACCAAAAACAAGCGTTAAAACGGCTTATTTTGCCTCATTTTTGACGGACGCCTTCAATTTGGGCAGCATGAATTCCAGTTTTTCCTGTATGAGGCGGGGGTTTGAACCCGCCGCGATTGACATAACGCCCTCGACAATCAGCTTTTTGCAGAGGATTTCATCGTCGTGGACGTTCTTCATTTGCTGACGCCAAGGCATAAGCAGTATATTCGCGAGCAGCGAGCCGTAAAACGTGGTGATGAACGCGACCGCCATCGCCTGACCGAGCGAGGCGGCGTCCCCGCCGATGTTTTTAAGCATTATAACCAGACCGATAACCGTACCCATCATTCCGAAAGCGGGAGCCAACGCCGCGCCCCTTTCGCAAAACCCCCACGCGACGGAGTGCCTTTCCGTGGTGAAGTCTATTGAATCCTCGAGCATTTCCCTCACTTTATCGGGGTCGTTCGCGTCCACGATAAGCATTACCGCGTGTTTCAGGAACGGGTCCTCGCATTTGCTCGCGCCGTCTTCAAGCGCCAAAAGCCCCTTGCTCCTCGCCACCGTCGCGAATTCCGTAATCTGTCTTATATAATCGTGCGGGTCGTATTTCGGCGGCATGACCGCGAGCATCAAATACTTGGGCATCTTCGCCAAAACCGACAGCGGATAAGACGTGACAAGCGCCGCCAGCGTACCGGCGACCACTATGAAGAAACTGGGTACGTTAATGAAGGCGGGCAAGTTCGACATACCGCCCTGGTTGCTCGCCACACCGTATACAATCATCGCCCAGCACAGTACGAATCCGATTATGAAAGTCAAGTTTATTTTCAAGGTTCTTCCCTCCGTTTATATTTCTCGACGCGAAAAAATCTATTCGCCGTCGTCCGAACGCAGACGGGACTTTCGCCTGCCGAGCCTTTGGAAATCAATTATCTTACCCATAATCTCTTCAAGGGATTCGGTGACAATATAAGTGTGCCCGTTGTTCATGGTAATGACCGTGTCGGGCGTTTCCTGCGCGGTTTCTATAATGCTCTCGTTAATCAGCACCTCTTTACCGCCTAACTTCGTCAGCAAAATCATAAATCGGAACCGTCCTTTTTTATCGGAAACGGGGGGGCGGGACGCCGCGCCGCCCCCCGCAATCCTTAAAATCGCCTATCGTTTGAGGTTAATCAGTTCTTCCAGCATGGTGTCGGACACCGTGATAATCCTGGAATTGGCTTGGAAGCCCCTTTGCGTGATAATCATATCGGAAAATTCCTGCGAGAGGTCCACGTTGGACATCTCGAGCGCGCCCGAAATGATAAATGTTTCCGACTCCTCCGACGGGATGCGCACCTGGGGCGGACCCGAAGCGCGCGATTCGGTGAAGTACGAGGTCCCGACTTGGTTCAAGCCGCCCGGATTGACGAAATCCACGATGTCAATCCGCCCGAGCAGCAATTCGCCGTGAACGGGGTGCCTGCCGTAAATTGTGCCGTTGCGGTCGATGTCAATCTCACAGGTGCTGGCGTCCTGCTCGGTGAACAGATACCCGCCGTCCAGCCGAACGGTCGAAAGGCTGCTGAACGCCTCGGTGAAGAAGCTGTCCGTGCCGCCGCCCATGCCCGCCCTGTGGGTAATCCTCGTTCCGTCCTCTTTCCTGTACTGCGCGAGAATGGTTGCAAAACCTGCGAAATCTTGCCCCGAATTCACCCCCGGTGTGGGAGGAGCCAAAAGCAACGTTTCAATATCCGCGACGGCATACTCGGGCGCGTCCACCGTCCCCCCCGTCGGGGCTTGGGTATAGACGTCGAACATCTTGCGTGAGTCGCCGCCCGACGCCACTTCAATCGCGTTGTAAATATCCGACAAGTAGAAAGCGCCGTTTTGCGGGAGATAAATCATCAGCACGTTGTCCGACCATTTCGCCGTCACCGCCGCCGCGGAAGTGGTTTGCAGGTCGATTTCAAACTTGTTGCCGTTTGAACCCGGGTTCCTCGCCGCGAAGCCGAGCTTTATGACGTTAGTCGCCGTCGCCGCCGCGTTCAGGTCCTCGGTGAGCTTCAGCTCGAAAAAGTTCGTCGCCTTTTGCGCCGCCGTGGGGCTGGGAACCGTGTCAAACGAAACCGTGAGCCCTTCGAGGGCGGGGTCGATGTTTATGCCGCCCAGCCTGATGGCTTCCGCTATGTCGGCGGAAATCATCCGCGAAATCTCAGCCACGGCGGCGTTGTCCCACAAAGCCACGTGCTGCAAAGTCGCGGCGGGAGTCCCGGTGACGCCGATAGCGGCGGCCTGTTCCGCGGTAAGGGCTATCCCGACCGTGGGGCGTCCGCCTAAGGTCGTCCCCGCTATGCCCTCATAGTCCTTGTTCAAATCCAAAAAGACGTTAATCGTTGAACCGCCGCTCATGGTCGCGAAAGGCACGTCCGAGTTTTGCACCGTCAGCGCGATGTTCCCGCCCGGTCCGAAACCGCCCGCCGTGAACACTATCCCATGACCGAGGTATTCTTTGGTCGCCGTCGCCTGCGAGTTCTCAATCGCGGGGATGGCGAGGTTGATTCTCTGGGTGCCCGCCTGAACATTCGTCGGGTCACCCGAAACGCCGAGAACGATGTTTCCGTTGGGGTCGCAAAGGTTGCCGTAATCATCGAGGGAGAAACGCCCCAAACGGGTGTAGTAGATATTCCCCGCTGAATCCATCACCTGGAAAAATCCCGAGCCTTCCAAAGCGCAGTCGAACACGCTGTCCGAATAGGTCAAGCCCGACTGTGTCATAACCTTGCTGATAGTCCCGAGCTGCACGCCGTAACCCACCTGCTTGGGATTGATGCCGCCGGCGGTATAGCTCCCGCTCGAAGCGCTCTGCTTGGTCTGATAGTACACGTCCTTGAACGTGACCGTTCCCGTTTTGTAAGCCGTTGTGTTGACGTTGGCTATATTATTGCCTATAACGTCCATTCTCTGGTTATGGGTTTTCAGTCCGGTAACACCGGAATAAAGGGATTTAATCATAAATAATTCCTTTCTTTGAACCGGAAAGCACCGAAATTTTCGGTTTTGCCGCTCATCATTCGTTCAAAGCGGAATGTCCCCTTGGTGCGGCAGTAGTTAGTCGTTAGTGGTTAGTTTGCACCGTCGGACCGACATTTTAAGTTTCCGGTAGAATTGTTGTTGGTCTTCAAATGATAATCGTAGAGTCGATATTGGTAAAAACATTACCTGCCAAATCGTCGCCCGACAAGGTCGTGATAACCTTGTTGTTCTTGACGCTGACTACAAACGCGGTTGAGTCAATTAAGACAAGGGCGTCGCTGCTTCCTTTCCGCGCCGCCATCTCGACACCTCTGTTAAGTCTGCCGAGTTTGTCGTTTTCGGTAATATCAATACTTCTGCTCTCGATACGCCTCATTGCATGACCCGAAAATTCTACCCCGCCTTTGTTGCTTATTTCGCGCCTGAGAGCCTCGGCGAAGCTTTCGCCGTTCTCGTTTTTCTTCGGCGCCGAAACAGACGTTTCCGGCGTTCCCGTAACCTGACCCGTGGAAATGTTGACCTGCCGATTGTTTATTTTCAGGTAATCGCTGAGCAGCATTGCAATCCCCTCCTTTCTTCAAGTATTAACGCGCTTAGCGTCACTCGATGTCGCCGCCGTCGGCTTCATCGCCGTCTTTGGTTTCGCCGTCGTCGTCTTCGGGGATAACCCCGGTTTCGCCGTCGTCGTCGTCTTCAATTTCACCGCCGGTTTCGGGAATAACCTCGGTTTCCGTCGGCTCGCCCGGCGTGTCGGTTCCGATGGTGTCGGTTCCGATGTTATCGGTTCCCTCTTCGTCGGGATTTGTCACAACAAGGGCGGGGTTCTCGATTTTCGCGACGCTGTAAAGGGGATAAGCGATATTGTCTATAATGACGGAAATTTCGCCGTCCTTTATCTCCACGCGCTCGACTATTCCCGTTTCCACGACGGCGCTCCCGTCGCTCTTAACCAATCCCGTTGTGACCTGCTTTCCTATTAAAGAGGTCGCGAAAGCTCCGTCGCTCCCCCCCGCTTTACCGTAACCGACATCCAAAACTTCCATCACGTTTTTCAGCGGGTATTCCTTATCGTTCACGGTAAGGTTGAACTGCCCGCCCGAAAAATCCATCCTCGTTACCGTGCCTGTCTGAACGTCTATCCCCTGACCCACGCTCGCGGCGACGATAACGGTCTTCCCGACCAGCGACTGCGCGTAGTTGGCGTTGTTGAAATACAGCGCCTCCTGCTGAACCTGCAACGAGGTGAAGTTCGCCATCTGCGAAACGAACTCGGTGTTGGACATGGGTTCAAGCGGGTCTTGGTTGGACATTTCCGCAACCAACAATTTATAGAAAGTGTCGATTGTCGCCATGTCGTTCCCCGATTTGTCGAAGTATTCGGCATACTTGACGCGGTTTTCATAAATATTGCTTACGCTGCTGACCGCCATATTCCCGCTCCTTTCTTAAATCATCGCGCCGACGATTTCCGCGAAACTGAGCTCGCCTTCCTCGTCGTTCCCGTCGTCCTGCCCGTCCTCGTCGTAGCCTTGGCGGTTTTTACCGCCGCCGTCGTCTGAAAACTCGCGGTAAACCGCTTTCGTTGACTGCGTAACCTCATACCGTTCAACGGTTACGCCGCTTTGTTCAAGCGATTCGCGCACAATTCCCGCTCTCCCCGCCAAAAGCTCGCGCGTTCGCGCGTTGTCGGCGATAATCCTGACCGTGACGGCGTTGTCCTTCAACACCAGCTTAATCACAAGCCTGCCTAATTTTTCGGGGTTAAGCGTAAGCTCGAAGCTCGTCGCTCCCGCCCTGCCCTTAAAAGCGGAAATCCTATCCATTATCGCTTCGAAGGTTTGGGCGGCGGCACGAAAACCGTCTGAAACGCCCTTGTCCGCACCCTGCGTGGCGTCCGCGCCCCCCGCGAGGAACCTCGCCTCAAGCGTCTGCGCCGCGTCGTATTTCAGACGGGCTTCGACGGCGTCGGTTTTAGGCGCGGGAACCTGCGGCTGTTCGGATTTTACGTTCGCCAAAAGCTCGCGTATCTCGCTGTTTTCCCTGATAACGGGGCGTAAAAAGCCTTCCGTCATCTCTTTTAACCGCGTCGCGGTCTGACCCGGGGCTTGAAACCTGATTTCTTTGATTTCAGCCTGCCAATCCGGCTTTACCCCGCTTTGCTTCACGAAAAGCCCCGCCTCGGGTGGCTTTTCGCCCGGAGAAAGGGGTTTCGCGGTTTCGCCGCTCGCTTGCCTCTCCCCTGTCGGTGTTTCGGACGCTTTGATTGACATCGGCGTTTTTTCAGCCGTCAGTACCGCCGCCGCGTAACGCGAAAAACTTTCCGCCGCGCCGCCGTCGTCCGTTTGCGCCGCCGCGAAAGCCTCGCTCGCCACGCTCCCCTCGGGAACGACCGCCCGCGTATGCCCGTCCGCGTAATCCGCGCCGAACGCGGCGCTCACGTAATTCCCGTCGGGCGCGACATTCGCGTAATTCCCGTCGGGCGCGACATTCGCGT
>JAIRWE010000038.1 GCA_031253365.1 Oscillospiraceae bacterium
GCGAAAAAATCAAACTTTGTGGGGTGGTTGGCTTTTCTTTTTCGCCTTCACAGAAAGTTTACAAATTAATTTTCCACGAAAAACGGGGTAAAGGGGGTTGGTTTTTTTTTTTTTTGTAACCCGATTGATTTTATGGCGGGTATATGTATGAAGGTCTTCAAACAAATACGACGAGGAGGGTAAATAATCGTGACGGACACGGCCATTGTTGACTTATACTGGCGGCGCGACGAAACCGCCGTAAGAGAAACCGAAATCAAATACAGCGGTTATCTCGCCAAAATCGCCTTTAACGTTCTTGCCGACCGCGAGGACGCGAAGGAATGTGTAAACGACACCTATCTAAAAGCGTGGAACTCCATGCCGACGCACAAGCCGAGCGATCTGTCGACATATTTGGGGAAAATCACGCGGGAGCTGTCCATCGACGTTTACAGGAAGAAGAACAGGAAAAAGCGGCAAAGCTCGCAGTACGCGCTGTCCCTGTCCGAAATCGGGGAATGTGTGCCGAGCGGCGACAGCCCCGAGCTTGAGGCGGAGCGCGGGCTTTTACTCGAAATGATTAACGCCTATCTGCGCTCTTTATCGAAAGAGGCGAGAACGGTTTTCGTGTGCAGGTATCACTTTATGGATTCGGTGAGCGATATAGCGAAAAGCCACGGCATAAGCAAGTCGAACGTCAAGGTTATGCTGCACCGCGCCCGCCTCGGTTTAAGGGAGTATTTGAAAAAAGGAGGGTTTTCGATATGATGTCGAAACATTTTATTGATTTGATGGGCGCGGTTGACGACGACTTTATCAAAGAAGCCGCCGACGTCCGAAACGACCTCGAAAACAAGCGGGACGGTTTGCGGAATTGGCAGCCGCTGCTCGCGGTCGCGGCTTGCGCGGTTATAGTCGCGGGGGCGGTGTTCCTGTTCGGCAATAACGGCGATATTTCCAATCCGCAAAAAGCGGAGATGCCTACCGTCGACGCCAGTGATATGCCCCCGCCGTTCGGGGAACAGGGTACGGACGGCGACGAAACCGACAATCCGCAAAAAGTCGATAAAAATGAATTGTATTCGGAACTCGCTGAATTGCGTGAGTGGAAATCAAAAACAGAATTCTTTTTTACGGCGGACGGTTTAGATTTTCAAATAGTTGCGTATAAGGCTGCAATAGCGTATTTGAGCGGCGATAGGGAGGCATTGTCCCAATATTTAATCGACCCCGAATCCGAAGTCGGTCTTACGGAGGATAGTGTTGATTTGACCGGTGAAATTGAATACATGGTATTTAAGTTGCCGCCCCCTGACTATGCCTCGGATGAAGGGAATGATATTCATCTTGCAGTCTATCAATTTTTGATAAAGGGAGATGATAGAGTTGTTTACCTTGATATAGGGCTAATAAAAAACGACGACATCTGGATGGTAGATTATATTTATCTTCAAGGGTGACGTTCCTTATCACTTTATTTAATCATAGCAATACGCCTCTCATTGAGAGGTGTATTGCTACAAGTTCATAGACATTGACGCACAACGATGCGGTTGACTTTTCGGCTTACCGACCGCACGGGCAAAGAACGCGAGAAAACGCGCCGTCACGGGCGCGCTTTTTCGCGTTTTGACGCCGACCGCGCGCTCGCGACACGCTTAAAACCGTATTTTTTCGCGGCTTCCTCACCGATTTTGTTTATACGCTCAACGCGCTCCGGCACGGTCATGTCTTTGGTTTCCTCATAGATTTCCAGACGAATTCTGTTAATCTCCTGCTCGATTGTAGGTTGTTTCATTTTCGTTTACCTCCATTGGAGTATATATTTCAACGACGTGATAACCGTGTGATATGTTGATGTTCCCCGTTGCGATTTTTGTTTTGCGCTTGACTATATGCCGAAAGTTCATGCTGATAATCATGTTTAAGTCATTGACGGCGGCGACCGCGATATGAACGCCGTCCGTTCGGTGTTTCAAAGGTATTATACCCTGCTCGACGTAAATATCGGCTAATTTTTCCGCTTCATCGTCCAATCCCAAAACCGTAACGCCGTATTTTTTTATGAGAGCAATCATTTTTTCGCGTTTTTCGCCCCGCGTTTTCTCCAATTCGTTGACTACATAATCGGAAGTAAACGCAATGTATTTACCTGCCGCAATATCTTCAAACAACCGCACGGTGTCGGCGTGAGCTTCCCTGTCCTCGTCGAAATAGAAGTTGAACAGGGTGGTTTCCAAGTATATTCGCGGTGTTCTCATAAACGGTCGCCCTTTCCGTTGGCGGGAAATATCCCGATATTCCCCATTGTAGCACATATTCGCGAAAAAATCAACCGTGTTCCGAACGGTTGACTTTTTTTTCGCGTTCACAGAAAGTTTACAAATAAATTTTCGCGAAACCCCTTGACAAACAAATTTTTGTCTGTTAGAATGTAATCGTAGGTTCTACAATCTTAGAAATCAACCGTTTGCAAAGGAGGCACATTATGTCTATGAAGTTATTCGACGCGGAATTAAAGGTCATGGAAGTTTTATGGAAAGAGGGCGATACCACCGCAAAGCGTGTCGCGGAAATCTTAAACAAAAAGATAGGTTGGTGCAAAACCACGACGTACACGATGCTTAAAAGGCTGCGCGACAAGGGGGCTATCGAGCGGCGCGAGCCGAACTGGCTGTGCCACCCGCTTGTAACCGCCGAAGAAGCGCGCGAGTACGAAACCACCGAGCTTATCAACAGGATGTTCGGCGGCGCGTCCGACCGGCTTGTGGCTTCCATACTGGAGCGGCGCGATTTATCCAAGAAAGAAATCGAGCGGTTAAAGAAGATGGTTCGCGAATTGAAGTGATATTAAAGCGAGGACTTCATTAGACCTCCTCGGAAACTGTGAGCGAGTGGGGTTGCGGGCGGATTTTTCGTCAAACAAGGAAATTTTGACGCGAATATCCGAGATATTTAAGGAAAAATTGACACAGTATGGCGGAAAATCAGCCGCAAAACCGCCGCTATACAGTTTCCGAGGAGGTCTGTTATGAGCGTCATTCAAATGAGCATTTCCGCGGCAATCCTCATTACGGCGATTGTTTTGGCGCGGTCCCTCGCCGTACACAAGTTGCCGAAAAGAACCTTCGTGCTGCTTTGGGGTTTGGTGTTGGTCCGGCTTTTAATACCGTTTTCCGTTCCGGTTTACGTTCCGGTGAGCCTTGACACGGCGGCGGTCGAAAGCAACGTGGCGGGTTTTTTCGCCCCGACGCCCGACGCGCGGAATTTCGACGACAACGCTTCTTCCCCGGCGGTTCCGACGGCGACGGCGGAAAACGCCGCGCGAATTCCCGAGGCGACGGTCGTGTGGGTCGCGGGCATGATTGTCGGCGCGCTGTTCTTCCTCATCACGCATTGGCGTTTGAGCGGGGAATACAAAACGGCACTCCCGCTCAAAAGCGATTATGTCAACGAATGGCTGAGAAAACAAAGGCTCAGGCGAGCCGTCCGGGTCCGATATTCGGACAGGATAAACGCCCCCATGACCTACGGGATATGGAAGCCCGTAATACTGCTTCCGAAAAACACCGATTGGCGGGACGAACCACGGTTACGATATGTTCTCGCCCACGAAATCACGCACATTCGGCGGTTTGAC
>JAIRWE010000068.1 GCA_031253365.1 Oscillospiraceae bacterium
CGGATTTGAACCGGTGACCTCGTCCTTACCAAGGACGCGCTCTGCCGACTGAGCTATGGAAGCGAACGCCGCGTTTGCCGCGACAAACACATTGTATCATGATATGTCTCGCTTGTCAATATTTTTTTGGCGACCACCGGAAACCCATTGTCGTTTCAGCGTGGTGCAGATTTGTCGGTGCTTTTGCACAAAAAACGCAGGCAATACGTTGTGTATTAAAAGCAAACGAAGTTTGCTTTAGTATTCTTTGGGCAAAATGACCGATAAAGATGTGCCGCGATGAGGCGGCAAGGGGTTTTCGGGGGTTGCCTTTTAATGTAAAGGCGGTGCCGCATGGAAAACAGGGAAGGCGACGGGCTGACCTTGCTGGGACGCGGGGGGGCGGATTACGGCGCGGAGTATTCCCCGCGGATATTGGAATCGTTTTCAAACAGGCATGAGGGAAACGATTACGTCGTGACGCTTGACTGCCCCGAGTTTACTAGCCTTTGCCCCATAACGGGGCAGCCGGATTTCGGGACTATACGAATATCCTACGTTCCGGCGAAGGCGTTGGTCGAGAGCAAGTCCTTGAAGCTGTATCTGTTCAGTTTCAGGAACAAGGGGGATTTCCATGAGGATTGCGTGAATATAATCATGAAAGACCTAATCGCGCTTTTGAACCCGAAATATATAGAAGTCGCCGGCGATTTCAATCCGCGCGGCGGGATTTCCATACGCCCCTTTTGCAACTACGGCAGACCCGGCTCCGATTGGGAAGCGGCCGCCCGCGAACGGTTGGAAAACCGCCATGGGAATTATTGATTGTCAAGGTCGGAGGAGGAACCGCCCCTTTTGTAGTTTAACGGGCTTACGCGCCCATGCTTCTGGAACTTGTTGTGGAAATAGTTTATATTCGAATAACCCACCATTTCCGCCACCTCGTAGACCTTATGCTCCCCTTCGGACAACAGCCTTTTCGCCTCGGTGATGCGGATTCCGTCCAAATAATTGTTAAAGTTTTCGCCGGTATACTGGTGGAATACTTTGCCGAGATAGGCGCTGTTATACCCGAAAATGCCCGCCAGCATCTCTAACTTCAGTTCCTGCGCGTAGTTCGCCTTGATATATTGGACGACCCTTTCCATCGTGCTTTTCGTGGTGTAGCTGAAATGCGCGTTCGATATGTCCGACAACAGCTTCCTTAGCGTTTCCATGGTCTTGTAAAGGCTGTCCGCGGCGCCGACGGCGCTGATGGCGTCGTCGTTTAAGAGTTGTTCGGCTTTTTTTTCGCCGATGCTCTTCGCGATTTTGGATTTCAGGTCCATAACAAGCGTTATGCAGACGACTTTTATCCGCTCCGGCGGATATCCGTTACGCCTGAGCGTTTCCTGGAACTGCTCCAAGGACGCCTCCAATTTCGGGATGTCGTTTATTTCGACGTAGGCGTATATCTGGCGCGCCGCCTCGTCGGTCTCCGCGCCGCCGCCGTCGGCGCCCTGCGGCGTCTCCCCATGCGCGACCACGCCGTAGTGCAGATATAAGAACCGATTCTTATACAGCGTGTTTGCCGACAGGTAGGATTGCTTTATCATGTATATCCCTTTCGCCGTGCTGCCGACGGTGATGAATATCCGCCTGTCATACTCGCTGTTGAGTTTGTGCAGCAGCGCGAGCATCGCCGGACGCTTCCAGCCCTTGAACAAGACGGCGAGCATCCCGCTTAAATCCGTCGTGATGATGTCTATGTCGCTGTTCTCGCGAATCGCGGCGGCGCAGACGTTCAGCAGCCTCGACTGTTCGTACTCGTCCGTATCCACGGCGGCGCTTATAAGCGCGACGTCGTAACAGGGATAGGTAAACGACGATAAATCCACGCTTTTCATCGTCTCCTCGTCGCCGAGGAGCAACGCTTTGACGATATGGTCGTTTATGTATCTGTCGCCCTTGTCAAGTTTGACCGCGTTTTCGCGCTCTTTCAGTATTTCGTCCCGGATAAGCGACAGCGACTCTATCAGTTCCTTTTCGTCCACGGGCTTCAGTATAAACTGCTTGACGCCGAGCGAAATGGCTTCTTTCGCGTAGGAAAAATCGGAATAGCCCGATAAAATCAACGCTTTCCCCTCAAAGCCGCTTTTTTGCGCCGCCTCTAACATCTGAATACCGGTTCTGCCGGGCATTTTTACGTCCGCGATGACGATGTCGGGGCTTTGCTGGATTATTTTCTTTAATCCGTCGTCGCCGTCCTCGCCCTCGCCGACTACGCCGATGCCGAGTTCGTCCCACGGGATCATCATTTTCAGCCCTTGCCTGACATGGGGCTCGTCGTCCACGATAAGAACTTTAAGCATGTTCGGGGTTCTCCTTTCCGAAAAGCGTTTTTGACGCCGCGCCGCGCGGTCTTGACCCGCGTTTTACCTGATTATGACATGATTATAACATATTTTTCGCGAAAACGCAACATTTATTTCTTTATTTGCCCAAAACCCTTGACATTCCCGCGAAAATAGCTTATTATTTAGATGTGCAGCCCATATCCGATAGTCAAGTAAGGACGGTGTCGCGTCGTTGAGCAACCAAATGAATAACCAAACAAACGATAAAATCGAGCTTTACGGCTTTAACAACCTCACAAAGACGTTGAGTTTCAACATTTATGACATGTGCTACGCCAA
>JAIRWE010000082.1 GCA_031253365.1 Oscillospiraceae bacterium
GAAGTCGCCTGTCCGAACCACATCGAGGTGGAACGCGGGCTCGCCATGATTGCCGTAGTGGGGCGCGGAATGAAGGAAAGGCACGGGACGGCGTCAAGGATATTCACCGCGCTTTCACACGCGAAAATTAATATAAGAATGATTGACCAAGGCTCTTCCGAATTGAATATTATTATCGGTATCAAAGAAGAGGATTTTGAGGAAGCGATACGTGTTATCCACAATATGTTGATTTTAAGTGAAAGCCGATGTTAGCTTTCAACGACTTGACGGCATGGAGTTTTGTATGAGTTACGCAGACGGTGTTTTTATCGAAAATTGCAAAGATATTCTGGGAAACGGCTTTCCGGATACGGAATTGAATGTCCGCCCCAAATGGGAAGACGGTTCGCCGGCGCATACCGTAAAAAAGTTCGGGCTCGTCAATAGGTATGAACTGTCAAATGAATTCCCGATTCTGACGCTGAGGCAGACTTATTATAAAAACGCCATAGATGAAATTTTGTGGATTTGGCAAAAGAAGTCAAACAACATCAAGGATTTAAACAGCAAAATCTGGAATCAGTGGGCCGATTCAAACGGAAGCATCGGGAAGGCTTACGGGTATCAGTTAGGCGTTAAGCATACCTACCCCGAAGGCGAATTTGACCAGGTTGACAGGCTGTTGTATGAATTAAAGAATAACCCCGCCAGCAGACGGATGGTAACCAACATATACGTACACTCGGATTTGCAATATATGAATTTATATCCGTGCGCTTACAGCCTGACGTTAAACGTGACCGGCGACAAACTGAACGGAATTTTGAACCAACGCTCTCAGGATATGTTGGTCGCGAATAACTGGAATGTTTGTCAATATTCCGTTTTGCTTATGATGTTCGCGCGGGTAAGCTCTTTGCAGGCGGGCGAGTTGATTCACGTGATTGCCGACGCGCATATTTACGACAGGCATATACCGATAGTAAAGGAATTGATTTCGTCGCCGCGGCATGAAGCGCCGTCGTTTCGGATAAACGAGGGCGTAAAGTCTTTTTATGATTTTTCGGTGAACGACTTTGAAATCTCGAATTACGAGTTCAATAAGTTGAATGTTAAAATTCCGGTCGCCGTGTAGAACGGTTTTCCCGAAAAACAGGGGGATGCGAAAAATGCAGGCTATAGTCGCCGTTGATGAATCATGGGGAATCGGTTACAATAATAATTTGCTTTTCTCAATTCCGGAAGATATTCGTTATTTTACGGATTTTACCAGGCACAAAGTGGTTGTTATGGGCCGTCGGACTTTGAATTCACTGCCGGGTTCAAAACCGTTAAAAGACAGAATCAATATCGTTATGTCAAACGATAAAAGTTTCAAAACAGATTCGGCGACGGTATGTTTTTCCGTTGAACGGCTTTTCTATGAAATTAAAGATTACAATCCGAACGACGTTATTGTTATCGGCGGTCAGACGGTGTACGAGCAGTTAATCGACTACTGCTCCGCCGCCCATGTGACGAAAGTAAAAAAAACAGGCAAAGCGGACAGATTTTTCCCCAATATAGATTTGCTTGAAAATTGGAAAGTCAAATCCGTTTCGGAAGAGAAGGAATACAATAATATAAAATATGCTTTTTATGTGTATTGCAACGAGAATACGAAACAGCCCGACTTAACGACGGAGGTGTCTTAATGCCGATAAACATTCCCAGCAATCTGCCCGCCTTCAAAACGCTGAAAGATGAAAACATATTCGTTATGTCCGCCGAAAGGGCATTGGCGCAGGATATTCGCGCCCTGAAAATTGCGATAGTCAACCTTATGCCCACGAAGATTGAAACCGAAACGCAGTTGTTACGGCTTTTGTCGAACACCCCGCTTCAAGTGGATATAACGCTTATAAAAACGGCCACATACGTTCCGAAGCACGCTTCTTACGAACATATGCTGACGTTTTATAAAACCTTTGAAGACGTGAAGGACGAAAAATTCGACGCGTTGGTAATAACGGGCGCGCCCGTTGAAAAGATGGATTTCCTTGAAGTCGTGTATTGGGAAGAACTTTGTGAAATGCTGGAATGGTCGAAATCGCACGCTTTTTCCGTCATGCATATTTGTTGGGGGGCGCAAGCGGGTTTATACTATCATTACGGAGTGAACAAACGCGAACTGCCCAAAAAATTGTCGGGGATTTACCCGCAGAGCATAACGGTTAAAAATCATCCGCTTTTGATAGGGTTTGACGAAGTTTTTCACGTGCCGCAGTCGCGTTACACCGAAATTAAACCGGAAGATATTGAGGCGTGCGCCAACTTGACGGTTCTGGCAAGCTCACCGTCTTCGGGGGCACACATAATAGCGGATAAAACCAACAGACAGATTTTTATAACCGGTCATGGCGAGTATGACCGCGAAACGCTTAAAAACGAGTATCTTCGCGATAAAGAAAAGGGGCTTAATCCTGAAATTCCGCATAATTATTTTCCGGACGACGACCCCGAAAAAAACCCGATTTACACTTGGCGCGGACACGCGAGTTTACTGTATTCAAACTGGCTGAACTTTTGCGTGTACCAAGAAACGCCGTTCAATTTGGAAAAATTGGAACCGCTCAAAATTGACGGTCAATCCGAATGATGCAATCGGTAGCCTAACCGTATGTTAAAATCAGATTTTTAGTACGAGCTTCCCGAAGAGTTGATAGCGCAGACCCCGATTGAACCGAGGGACGCTTCCCGCTTGATGGTCGTTGACCGCGCGAGCGGTAGGGCGGCACACGGGCATTTTTACGACCTCGCCGATTACTTAAACGAGGGCGATTTGCTTGTTATGAACGATTCGAAGGTGTTCCCGGCGCGGCTTAACGGCGTTAAGCAAGGAACGGACGTCAAGGTCGAATTACTTTTGCTTGAACATAAAGGCAAGGATTTATGGGAGGTTATGGTTCACCCCGGCAGGCGGCTGAAAAAAGGCGCGGCAATAAATTTCGGCGACGATATAAGCGCGGAGATTATTCAGACGGCGGACGGCGGTAACAGAATAGTTAAATTTTTTTATAACGGCGATTTTTGTGAACTTCTCAATAAAGCGGGAACAATGCCCACGCCGCCTTATATCAAGGAAAAGCTGTCGGACGGTTCCCGCTATAACACGATTTACGCGAGCAAAACGGGTTCGGCGGCCGCGCCGACGGCGGGGCTTCATTTCACCGAGCGGGTTTTTGAGCGTCTTGCCGAAAAAGGGATTGAAACGGCTTTCATAACGCTTCACGTGGGCTTGGGAACATTCCGCCCCGTTAAATCCGAAAATATAGCCGAGCATAAAATACATTCGGAACACTTTTGGATTTCCGGGGAAACCGCGCGAAAAATCAACGCCTGTAAGACGCGGGGTAACCGCGTCGTCGCGGTGGGAACGACAACGTGCAGAACACTGGAAACCGCGGCAACTGATAACAAAGAGATAATCGCGTGTTCGGGAAGCACGGATATTTTTATAACTCCCGGCTATGATTTTAAGGTAACGGACGGGCTGATAACCAATTTCCATCTTCCGGAAAGCACGCTGCTTATGTTGGTCAGCGCGTTTATGGGGAGGGAAGAGACGTTGGACGCTTACGCGAAGGCGATTGAGGAAGGGTATGGGTTTTTCAGCTTCGGCGACGCCATGCTGATAAAAAACGCTTGACATATCCTCGTTACTCGTATAGAATGGAGAATAAGCAAAAGGAGCGTCGGGTATGCTGACGGATAGGATGTTCATACACACAAAGACATTCGATAAGTTGTGGAAATCACTCGGTTGTGACGACGACGACCTTTTGGAACTCCAAAGAACGATTTGTGAAAACCCCCAAGGACATTCGGTAATTCGCGGAACGGGTGGGGTACGGAAGATACGGGTTTCATTGGAAGGGCGAGGAAAGAGCGGAGGCGCGCGAATCCTCTATATCGATTTTTTGGCGAGAGGCGTTGTCGGTTTGCTCTATGTTTATCCCAAGAGTGAGAAAGAAGACATCGACGAAAACGAACGCAAAATCTTAAAATCAATGGTTGAACAGCTAAAAGAGAAATGGAGTGAGAAAAATGAGTAAGATGGGTCAAGCGCTCATAGAGGCTGTGCAGGAAATGTTAGACCATGCCGAAGGCAAGATAGAGTTGCGGACGACGCGGTTTTCTATTAACCCCGTCCCGGAGGTAATCAGTGCGGATGAAATCAAGAAAACGAGAAGCAAACTCGGAATGTCGCAAGGCGTATTTGCGGTAACGATAGGCGTGTCGAAAAAGACGGTGGAATCATGGGAAACGGGAAGGTATATGCCGGACGGGGCGGCGCGTAGACTGATTATGATGCTTCAAGCTGACCCTTCGCTTCCGGAAAAGCATGGAATACTTGTCAGACGGTAACCGTGAAAGACGCGGGAAACCGTGTTTTTCCGCATGAGTTACCGCCATGTTATCCCGTTATACTCGGCGACGCCATGCTGATAAAAAACGCTTGACATATCCTATTAAATAGTATAGAATGAAGACAGAGAAATAAAGGCGGTGAGTGAAATAGGCAGGATGTTCTTGTCATCAAATGAGTTTGACAAGCAATGGGAGCGAATGGGACTTGACGATGAAGACCTGCGTTAGGAGGTAAAGACCATGAGTGAAGTATCGAAAGGCATCATGCGCGGGTTGGAGGAAATGCTCGAACACGCCCAAGGCAGAAAAAAGTTGCGGTCACGCTATGTGGCGACCACTCCCCCGAAGGAGTTTACGGCTGATGAGATAAAGTGTATACGCGACAGCCTCAATATGTCGCAGGGATTTTTCGCCGATGTGATAGGAGTGTCGAAAAAGACGATTGAGTCATGGGAGTACGGACGCGGGAAGCCGAGCGGCGCGGCGGCGCGGCTTCTTGTCATCGCTCAGACAGACCCGGAAGCGTTGAGGAAGTACGGTTTTGCCGAATGGTGATGACACAGTTACCGCCATGTTGTCCCTTTATACTCGGCGACGCCATGCTGATATCGTAGCGGATTTTACGTTTCCGGAAAAAGTTCGGGAAACGCCGGTCGAATCATCGGCGGGTACGGAGGAAAATCGGTCATGCTTTATGAATACACCCTATCCGCGAAGCGGGAGGATTTCTACAATATCACGCCGCAAGTCCGTGAAGCCGTCGCCAAAAGCGGCGTTATCTGCGGTGTCGCCGTGGTGTACTGCCCGCATACCACAGCCGGAATCACGATTAACGAGAACGCCGACCCGGACGTGGTACGCGACTTGCTTATCGGTTTGAACAAGGCGTTCCCCGACCGCGCCGAATTTCGGCACGGCGAGGGAAACAGCGCGGCGCACCTGAAAGCGTCGGCGATAGGTTCGAGCGCGACGGTGATTGTCGAAAACGGTAAACTGTTGTTAGGCACTTGGCAGGGTCTGTTTTTTTGCGAATTCGACCCGCCGAGAAACCGTAAGTTTTATGTGAAGGTGACGGGTGAGTGAAGGAAATTATTACCGCTAAATTATCGGAACTGGAAAAAGTCGAAAATATCCGCATTGTCCACGCGGTGGAATCCGGGAGCCGCGCATGGGGATTTTCGTCGCCGGACAGTGATTTTGACGTGCGGTTTATATATGTGCGACCAAAAAAATTTTATCTGCGCCTTGAAAAAATGAAGGATGTCATAGAGTATCAGGAGGATGAAACACTGGATATAAACGGTTGGGATTTACAAAAAGCGTTGCGCTTATTGCATGGTTCCAACCCGACTGTTTTTGAGTGGAACAACTCGCCGATTGTTTATAAGACTACGGAGGATTGGACGAGAATCCGAGCGGAAATTGACGATTATTTTTCCTGTAAAGCGGGTTTGCATCACTATCTCAACATGGCTGACAGAAATTATCGCGAGTATCTGAAAAATGAAGCGGTTAAGCTGAAAAAGTATTTTTATGTGGTGCGCCCCTTGCTCGCCTGCAAATGGATAATGGTAAAGAAGTGTCCTCCGCCCATGCTGTTCACGGAGCTTGCGGACGCCGTGCTTGAAACCGCGTTGAAACCGATTATCGACGATTTGCTGTACCTGAAAAAGAAAACTTCGGAAATGGGCGAAGGAAAACGAATTGAAGCCTTGAATGAATATATAAGCGAAAATATTGTAACAATAAAAGAAACCGTTAACGCCATGCCGAAAGAACGAAAGGCGGGTTGGGATAGGTTAAACGAGTTGTTTTTTTCCGTGATTTGATGTTGCCGCTTGACAAAATCGCCGCAGGTATGTTATAATGCCTGCGGGGGGAAAACAATCAAAAACGGCGAAAATTCGGGAAAATTTTCGCCGAAAATCGCCGGAAGTAGGTTTTTAGAGGTACCCGATTATGAATTATCAACCCATATTAGAGGCGATTTTGTTCGTTTCCGGCGAACCCGTATCAATCGAAAAACTCGCGGAAGCCTGCGGCGTTACAAAACGCGAAATAATGCCCGACCTGGAGCGGCTTGAACGGCGTTATTCCGATGCGGACTGCGGGCTTTCTTTGCTGAAACTGGGGCATTCCTATCAGTTGGCGACGCGGAAGGAATACGCGCCTTATGTAAAAACCGCCATTGAAATAAGGCGGATGTCCCCGTTGTCGCCGGCGGCCATGGAAGCCCTCGCGATTATCGCTTATAACCAACCGGTTTCGAGGGCGTTTGTGGAACAGGTTCGCGGAATTGATTCAAGCAGCGTGGTAAACACCCTTGTCGAGCGCGGATTGGCGGAGGAGGCGGGACGCTTGGATTTGCCGGGAAAGCCGATAGCTTATCGCACCACCGAAAATTTTTTACGGTGCTTCGGGTTGAAGAATCTCAGTCAGTTGCCGCCGCTTCCGGGCGAGAAGGAGCAGTTGAGCTTTGACGAGGAAACGCCATGATTTTGAAAATCATTCTGTGCGTTTTCGGCGGGTTGGTTCTTTTAATCGCGTTTTTGCTGTCGCTTTCGATAAAAGCGTATATAGAATATAAGGACGGTTTCACCGTAAAAGTGAAATATTGGTTTATTACCCTTTACCCGCGCCCAGTGAAAAAAGCGGCTTCGTTAAATCGCAAAAACAAATCGAAGCAAACCGAAAAGCCGGGCGGCGCGTCGTTATTCGACAAAACGGCAAAAAAAACGGGGCTTGAAAAATTCGCGAGCGACGTTAAGAAAACCGAAAAGCGCGATATGGATTTTGCCGCGATTATGCGGGCGTTTGACAACGCGAAATTACCGCTTAAACGGTTTATACGAAAATTAAGGGTGGAGCGGCTTCGGATTGTCTTTGCGGTCGGCGGCGAGGACGCGGCGAAAATCGCCGTATCTTACGGGTTGCAATCGGCGGCGGCAGGCGCGTTCCTTGCTTGGCTTGATGAAATCGTGATATTACAAATAGACGAGGTAAACATTACGGCGGATTTTCTGCGGGGGGAAACGAAACAGGAATTTAGTTGCAGGGTGCGGGCGCGGCTTTTCACGGCGGTTGTCAGTGTGGTTCGGTATTCGGTGAAAGCGGCTAAATCCGATTCTGGCAAATCTTAGCAATAATGAGAGGAGGATTTTTATATGGCGGAGCATTTGGAAGGCTTGATGGGAACATCAATGGATAAAATACGCGAACTTATTGACGTCAACACCATCATAGGCGAGGCTATTACCGCGCCCGACGGTACGGTGATTATCCCCGTGTCAAAGGTGTCGTTCGGGTTTGTGTCGGGGGGTTCCGATATTCCCGCTTCACCCGCGCCGAAAGGGATTTTCGCGGGGGGCGCGGGAGCCGGGGTTACGATTAAGCCGATGACGTTCATCATCGTAAAGACCGACGGCGACGTTAAACTGCTTGAAGCGGGGCCGAAAGACAACAATATTTTGGAAAGCATTTTTGAGTCCGCTCCCGAATTTTTGGAAAAAATGAAGGGGCTTTTTGCCAAAAATAAAAACAAAGGTGATTTTGGCGGCGCGGAACGGGAGAAGAAGCCGCGCTGACGGCAAAGACGTATTGGGAGAACAAAATGAACAACATTATCAGAACAAAAGCGGTCGAACTGTCGGTTATTCCGGCAATCGCGTATAAGCAAAAGTTATCAGGCGGCTCGGGGATAAAGATTTTACGTCTTGACAAAGATGTGTCCGCAGTTTGCACGATTGACCGCCGCACGGGAGAAACCAAGCCTTACGGGAAAGTTGACGGCAAGTTGTTTCCGATTGAGGCGTTTGATGAGGCACTCGAAATGACAAGCGGAATGCCTTATTCGGCGAGGGGGAATATAAGCCTCGATGTTTCAAAATACGAACCGCCGAAAAGCGAGGTTCTCCCCGAAGAAGAAACCGACATGGTGGATTCGGACGAGTATAACGCAATTACGGAACGATATTCCGATGAAAAGGGCAAACTTAACTACGCGCTGATGAACAAGGATTTTATGCAGTTTGCGGCGAAGAGCAAGACTGTGTCGGAAATGCTCGCAAGCGGAGCGAAGGCGGACGATATTTTGCTGTTTATAGTAAAAAGCAGGGCGACATTTGTTTCCGGCAAAAAGAAAAGTCTTGATGACAAACAGGTTTCGGCACTTATCGAAACGCTGGACGAAATAAACCCGAGAAGCGCTTTCAAGGAATTGAAGGATTATATCAAGAAGCGTTTGTCGAAAAAGCGGTAAGGCGGCACAGTGAAAATCCTGACGCGCAAAGCGCGTCAGGATTTTCACTGTGCCGCCTTACCGTTTACGGCGCAGTACCCCGCGAACTCGGTGCCTAAATTAGCTTCAAGGAACTTGTGAATATCATCGTTTTCGCCGCAGTAAAACACGATAATCCTGCCTTTTTTGAACCAGTGCGGAAATGATTCAAAGCTAACGTCTGTTCTTTTGCCCGCAGATGAAATACTGCATCCGCCTATATCAATGCCGCCGGCGTCCTTCTCCATATCTTCTGCCGATGCGTATTCATACACGGTGATATATTTCTCGCCGTTGTCGTCAACAGTGATAACTGTCGCGTCAGCGCTTAAAAGACCGTCTTTACCGGCGGAAAGAAGGTGGTAGTCGGCGAATTTTTGCGCCAACAAGTCATAAAACAAATCCCGAGAATCATCGCCTAAACCATCCAAACCATCAATGTCTTCACCGGCGGCAAGGTCTCTTTCAAACAGCCATGCCGGTAAGAAACTCCACGACACGCTTACGCCGTAATCGCCTTCGTAAAACGTGAACGAAATACTCGCGCGGCCGTTTGTTTCGGTAATATAGGAATATTCCGCAAAATCCGGACCCCGAGCCTCACGGCTTGCCCCGAGAGACCATACGCCGCGCGTCGCGTCCCCGTTGTTTGCGGTAGTCCAGTCTTCATTCAGCGGTGTGCCGTATAATAACACGCCGTCTCCATAGCCGGAATTTTTGAAAAACACGGCGTTATCCACCTTGAAAGCGTCGAATACTTCTTCTTTTGTACTCGTATTGCTCAGACCGCGAGTGTAGGTATATGACGAAGAACTCGCGGAAGATAAAAGGAATTCGCCGCTGCCTCTCTCTAATTCGGTGAAGTCCAAACTGAAATCAATGCGTTTATCGTCAGATTCATAAATATACCGCAAAAACGGGTAATCATAGCGGTTCACATAATAAGTCCAAACGTAGCCGTCGTGACGGTTATCAAACATACGGGTGGGTTCGCCCGCAATTTTGACTGCTTCTTCAACAGTCATTCCGAATTTCAAATCTCCCATGACTAAGTCGTCAATGTTGAATATGGGCTTGTCATTGTTCGCGGGTAACAACGGCACTAAGGTTCTTGTTTCTTCGTCGCGTGAAGCCGCGGAGCTTGTTCCCGGCGTTTCATCGCCCGAAGCCGCGGAGCTTGTCCCCGGCGTTTCACCGCCCGAAGCTGCGGAGCTTGTTCCCGGTTCGGCAATCAACGGTTTTTCGGGAGACAAGAAATAAAACATCAATCCCGTTCCGATTGAAAGCGCCACCACTGCCGCCGCCAACGGCATAAAAGCCGGCATACGTGTTTTTGACCGCCTCGCGGATTTTGAATCCAAATGCTTTTCGACGATTGCAAGGTTATCGTCGCTTACATCGCCGACCGCGCGAAATATTTTTTCGCCTTTCATACTGTAACACCTCTCTTTTCAAGCTCTGTTTTAAGTTTCTTACGGGTTCGGTGAAGACTCATCTTAACTTTGCTTTGCCCCGCGCCGAACTTTTCCGCTATCATCGGCACGGAATAACCGTACCAGTACCGACACAAGAAATAAGCGGCGCTTTCTTCATCGGTTGACTCCAAAAACTTGTTAATTATCCGCGTCAACTCATTGCCGTCAGCCACGGTATCAACGTTAAAATTCGACGGAACGCACAACTCCAATTCGCTCAGCAACGCATCAATATTGCCTTCTCCGCGCTTTTTCGCGTTGCGCGATTTGTATCTGTCGAGCGATATGTTACGGGTTATTCTGCCGAGAAACGATGAAAACACTTGCGGTTTTCGAGGGGGAATGGAATTCCACGCGTTAAGAAGCGCGTCATTGACACATTCCTCCGAATCTTCCCTGTTTTGCAAAATGTTCATCGCGATTGTCGAACAATACGAACCGTACTTCTTGGAAGTTTCTTCAATGGCGGACTCGGAACGCGCAAAGTACAAGTCGAGTATTTCAGAATCGGTCAAGCTGCTCACCTCCACCAATAATGACGACAAAGCGCGGTCAATCGTCACGGAAAACAGAAAATATTTTCGGCAACCCCCGAAAAAGGTTTTCGGAGGTTGCCTACAATTCATCGTCTTCGTCAATCGAGGGAGCGCCGCCGCTGAAAATAACGTCGAACAGTTCCTGCGCGCGCGCCGTCTCCCCGATTAGCGTAAGATAGCCGAACAGCGTTTCCAGACCCGTGGCGCGGCGATAATCCCGCGTAACGGCGGACTTCGGGACGCGGGGATTGGCGTTGCGCCCCCGCCGCAGAATGTCCGTTTCTTCCTTTGTTAAAAGCGGTTCGATTAACCGCGAGGCTTTCGACTGATAAGCGGCGCGAACCTTTTCCACCGCCGCCGAATGCAGTTTTCGCGGCGGCATGAAACCGCTCAACACTATTTTTCGCCTGACCATCGCTTCGTATACGCTGTCGCCTAAAAAAGCCAGCGTAAGCGGACTGTATGTTTTGGCTTTTTCTTTTGATATGGTTTCCACAGTCACCTCAGATAAGTGAACTCGAAGTCAAATATTGCCACTGTGTCGTTTTCTTTCACCCCCGCCTTCTCCAACGCGTCGATTATCCCCGAGGAACGCAGAACTCTTTGCAAATACTGTAAACTTTCGTAATCGTCCATATTTGCCGCAGAAATAAGCGGAGCCAGCCATCGGGCGTTTACGGCAAAGTACCCCTCTTCCGGGTTTTCAACGCTGAAAGCCCGTTTGCCCTCGTTTATTTTCTCCAATTCCTCCGGCGTCGGGGGTTCGGGTTCATAATATCTCAGCGGCGGGAGCGCGGACAGTTCCCGCGCGATATGCTTGACCAAGCTGTCGGTTCCCCGCGCGGTGGCGGCGGAAATAACGAAAAGCGGCAGATTTTCCCCCTCCATAAAAGCCTTAAATTCCGCAATTTGTTCTTCCGAAGCAATGTCGGCTTTATTCGCCGCCACGATTTGCTTACGCCCCGCCAATTCTTCCGAAAAACGCGACAATTCAAGGTTGATTTTCTCGAAATCATCGCGCGGGTCGCGCCCCTCGCTCCCTGAAACATCGACGACGTGTACGATTAGGCGGCAACGTTCAATATGCTTTAAAAATGCGTGACCCAACCCCGCGCCCTCGCTCGCCCCCTCAATCAACCCGGGAATATCCGCCATAACAAACGAGTTCTCGCCTGATTTAACCACCCCGAGAACGGGGGACAGCGTGGTGAAACGGTAATCGGCGATTTGCGGTTTTGCGGCGCTGACCGCGCTGATTAGGCTGGATTTCCCGACATTCGGAAACCCCGTCAACCCCACGTCGGCGAGCAGTTTTAGTTCCAGCGTAACATCAAGCGATTCACCCGGGAACCCCGGTTTGGAGAAACGCGGAGCCTGCCTTGTCGGAGCGGCGAAACGGGCGTTTCCCCGCCCGCCCTTACCGCCTTTCGCGACTGTTACGGGTTCGTCCCTCGAAATGTCGGCAATCAGCCTGTTTGTGCGGTTGTCTTTGATAAGCGTTCCGCGCGGCACCCTTATGACGATGTCGGGAGCGGACTTTCCCGTTTTGCGGTTGGCTCCGCCGTTTTGTCCGTTTTCGGCCGCAAATTTTTTTTTGAAGCGAAAATCAATCAGCGTGGATAAATTATCGTCCGCTCTGAAAACGACGTCGCCGCCCTTTCCGCCGTCTCCTCCGTCCGGACCGCCCGCGCTGACGTACTTTTCGCGGTGAAAGGACACCGCGCCGTTTCCGCCGTCGCCGGCGCGGATTAAAATTTTTACCGTATCCGTAAACATAGGGGTACCTCTAAAAACATCTTCTCAGGGCAGGTCAATTTTCAAAAGCAGTTCATCCAGTTGTTTTTTGTCAACGCGCGCGGGACATTCCGACATCAATTCGCTTGCGTCTTTGGCTTTCGGAAAAGCCGTAACATCGCGCAGGCTTTCCGCGCCGCACAGCACCATGACAAGGCGGTCCAAACCTATTCCCGCACCCCCGTGCGGCGGTGAGGCGTAACGATAGGCTTCCACCAAAAATCCGAATTTGGCGGCGATTTCCTCCCTGGTAAGCCCTAACGCCTCAAACATACGCTCCTGCAATTCGTAATCGGTTATGCGTATGGAACCCGACAGCAGTTCCACGCCGTTCAGCACTAAATCGTAGGCTTTGGCGTAAACCTTTTCGGGGGCGGTTTCCACGTATTGCAGCGTTTCATCGGTGGGACAGGTGAACGGGTGGTGCATCGCGTCCCATCGCCCCGTTTCTTCGTTTTGCTCAAAGAAGGGCATATCGGTTATCCAAACATAATTGAACCCGTCGGATATAATTCCCAGTTTTTCCGCGACATTTTTGCGAAGCGCGCCTAAAACGGGCAGGACTGTCTTATTTTTTCCGGCGGCAATCAACGCCACGTCGCCTTTTTCGCAGTTTAAGGCGTTGATGATTTCCGTAAGCTCGCCGTCCGATATGAACTTAGAGAAAGAACAGACGGGAGCTTCTTCATTGAAGCGGATATATGCAAGCCCCTGAGCGCCGATTCCGCGCGCAAATTCAGTCAGTTTGTCAAGCTCTTTCCTTGTAAGCGTTTGCGCGGCGGAAACCACGCCGCCGGCGCCCTTGGCGACTATTCCGCGAACACTGCCGCCGGACTTCACGGCGTCGGCGAACGCGCCGAATCCGGAATCCTTTACCGTTTCGGAAATATCAACGATTTTCATGTCGTAGCGGGTGTCGGGCTTATCCGTGCCGTAAAGCGCCATAGCCTCGTCAAACGTAAGGCGGAGCAAGGGCAGTTCGACTTCAATTCCCTTTATTTCCCGCGTTACGTGTGCCGCGAAGCCTTCCAGCATTTCAAGGATGTCCGAAACGTCAACGAATGACATTTCCAGGTCAATCTGGGTAAATTCCGGTTGCCTGTCGGCGCGTAAATCCTCGTCACGGTAGCATCTCGCAAACTGGATATATCTGTCAAACCCGCTAATCATCAGTAATTGCTTGTAAATCTGCGGCGATTGCGGCAGCGCGTAGAATTTCCCCGCGTGCAGACGGCTGGGAACGAGGTAGTCCCGCGCGCCTTCCGGCGTGGATTTTATAAACGTCGGCGTTTCTATCTCTATGAAACCGTTCTTGTAAAAGTATTCACGCGCCGCCAGAACGGTTTTATGCCGTATAATCAAGTTGTCTTGTAGCTGCTTGCGCCTTAAATCGAGATAGCGATACCTTAGCCTCAGTTCTTCCCCTACTTTAGTGTCGTCGGTTATTTCAAAAGGCGGGGTTTGCGCTTTTGAAAGTATGCGAAGCTCGGATACGAGGATTTCCACACCGCCCGTTTTGATGTCCTTGTTCACACTCTCGCGCTCGCGAAGTACGCCCTTTGCCATAAGCACGTACTCTGAGCGGACGGTTTTCGCCGCGTCAAAAGCGTCTTTGGATGTTGTTTCATCCGCGACAAGTTGAATGACGCCGGTTCTGTCACGCAGGTCAATGAAGATGATTCCGCCCTTGTCGCGGATACGCTTCACAAAGCCGCCGACGACAAGCTCGTTCCCTATCCCGTTTGTCTCGCCGCAGTAATGCGTTCTCTTTAATCCAAGCATAGTTTCCTCCGTAGTGTCATAAAGGCTCCGAACTGAATTCAAGGTATTCCAAATTTTTTGAAAACCTGACCCTCCCGTGGCTTGATAATTCCAGCAACGCCAGAAACGTGGCGACCTGTTCCGAGCGTTTTTGCCCGAGGAACAGCTTTTTTATCTCCAATCTGCCGAGACGTCTGATTTGTTTGAGTACATAGACTATTTTCGTGAAAACGCTGACGTATGTTATATTCAGCGTTTCGGTAACGGAAGGCGGCGGCTCGTTTTTAAGTTTGTCCCTTCCGATAACGGCGTCAAGCGCTTCGATAAGTTCGTCCGCGGTATGCGTCAACGCGTAATCGCCGCCCGCGTCGTCCGACAACGGTTCCCTTACCAATACGTCGCCGCCGATAAAAAACTCGCGCAGACGCGCCGCCGCCGCTTTGCACAAAGCGTATTCAATCAGCGCGCCCTCCAGCTCTTTTTTCAGCTGTTCGGCTTCATGTTTGGGCAAAAGCGACGCGGTTTTGATGTATATAAGGCGCGCCGCCGCTTCCATAAACTCGCCCGCAAGTATTATATCGGCGTCTTGCGCTTCGTCAAGATATTTTAAGAACTGTTCCAGCAAAACGGTAATTTCGATGTCTTGAATATCCAGTTTATGCTTGGCAATCAGCGAAAGCATGAGGTCGAGCGGCCCCTCAAAAATTTCTGTCTTAAAACTTAATTCTTTCACGGCAAGCCCCTCATACGATAAAAAACGTGGCTAAATCCAGCCCTTTCATAATATATTCGCCGAGGAAACTTATAACTCTCGAAAGTATATAAGGAGGGAAAAATATCAGCGCCAAGAAAACAATCCTAACAATCATCATATTTCTCTCCATGAAAATTATATGCCGCGTTTTCATAAAATAAAAAATTATTTTTGAACCGTCAAGCGGCGGTATCGGGAATAGGTTAAACACCGCGAGATACACGCTCATTCTCGCGATTAACTCAAATGCGTAACCCATATAGAACATGGCTTGCTGGTCTTGATGATAGTTTAAATAGCATATCTTCGCTATGATTACGAAAATCAAGGACAAAAGTATATTTGAAACCGGACCCGCCGCCGCCGTCAACGACACAAACCCCCTCAGAGTAACCTTGCGGGTGGCGTTTCGCGGTTCCACGGGAACGGGCTTCGCCCACCCGAACGACATAATGAACATACACAGCGTTCCCATCGGGTCAAGGTGCGCGAGAGGGTTGAGAGTCAATCGCCCCTGTCTTTGCGCCGTTTCGTCGCCGAGCAGTTTCGCGGCTAAGGCGTGCGCGGATTCATGAAACGGGAAAAGCACGAGGATAATCGCGATTACCGAAAAAAATTGTATCGCGACCACAATGGGCGGCGACCCGTCGAACAGTGAATAAATCGGACCTCTAAACATTATGTGTTCCTTTCAGAAAAATTAGACCTCTTGCGAAACTAAATTGTGGTGGATTTTTGCGTGGATTTTTCGTCAGACAAGGCAATTTTGACGATAATATCCGCGATA